>NZ_JBLXXK020000003.1:0-219653 GCF_048513595.2 Mycobacterium sp. smrl_JER01
CCTTAACCGAGTTGGTGGTTGTGTTGTGTTGTGCGACAAGCCTTTTCGTTGTTACCGTGACTGGTCCGCTTCGGGCTTCGCCCTTCGCTCTGCATGCTCGTATCTGCTTGCATTACAACACTTTTCATACTTGACGTGAATGCGCCTGCGGCGCTACTGAATACCCTTATCTTACTGTCCATTTCGGAGCACCGCTAGGCTTCGCCTAGCTAACACATTGTGTACCAACATATTTCATGTATAGCCCCCAATCTTCGATTGCTCATCAATACGCTTGCCTATCAGCATCTTTCGTCAAACACCTACCAATAGCAGCGAGGTGAGGTGGCCGCGCGCGCCGCAACCACCCCACCACCGCCCCTCAATCCATCAACACACAACAGACCCGGGCTGGCTCACGCCCGACACCACCAGCGCGGCCGCGCTGTCCACATCCCACCGCGGCGAACGCAAAGAGAGAGAAAGCGAATACGGCAATCGTCGCGCTGGAGTGGAGGTTTGCGTCCTGCCAATCCTGACACCGGTCACGACTTGTCGCCGTGCGACCGGCTGCTGCTCCAATGTTGATCGTTTTCAACATCGGATTTGCGGATAGCCGGGTCACCCATTTCAGTGGCAGTGGCCTGCACTCCGGCGAGGACGCTCGTGGTGACTCGATGGGCACCGGCTCGGCTGAAGCCACGGGCGCCCCGGCTTACGAACAGCTGGACCGGGCTGGCGAGCAAAATACCGACGAAAGAAGAGTCGATGGCGGGCAGCTCGCCGCGCTCGATCGCGGCCTGCAGGCGGTCTTCCAAGCTCTTCAGCCGCCGATCGAACACCCGGGGCGCTCCTAGACTTTTCGTGGGCGCCATTTCCCCTGTTCAGGAATGTTTCTGTTGAGCGGCAACGCTATCGGCGGCATGTCTGGGTGAATTGAAGGACGCGCACGCGGTGTGCCTCTAGGTTTCGGGGTTACCACACCAACCGCAACCACAAGGACGATCCGCGTGCGCGTCAGTACTGCATTTAACCGTCTGCTGCAGCTCCCCGGAGCCACGGTCACCAAAGTCACTATCGGCGAGCGTGATTCCACCGCACCCTGGCCGACGAATGGGCCTACGCCCGGCTCTACACCAGCGACGACCAACGCTGGGCTTTCGGTACACGTTGTATTGGACAATCTGTCGGCACATTCCACTCCTGAGATCGCGAAGTGGTTGACGCACAAGGATCGTCGCAGTTGGCACATGCATCCGACCCCGACCTAAAGTTCGTGGTTGAACCTGATCGAGCGATGGTTCAAAGAGCTCACCGACAAGCGTCTGCGCCGCGGAACCTTCACCAGCGTCGCCGAACTCTGCGAAGCCATCACCACCTGGGCGGCCCACTGGAACGCCGATCCCAAACCCTTCATCTGGAAGGCCACTGCCAAGGACATCATCACCAAAGTCCGACGCGGCAGAGCCACACTCCACCAGATCAATACGCAGACGGGCCACTAGGTGACCATCCGCACCGCCCGCTCACGCAGCTCCGGCGGGGGACTCGCCGGGGGGGGACTCAGGTATCGATCATTGCTCCCATCATTCCTTGGCTGCACTCAAATTGAGAGCTATTTGTTGGCGCGGATGGCCTCGAACACTCCGGGGTCGACCAGCGTCGAGGTGTCGCCGAGTTCGCGGCCCTCGGCGACGTCGCGCAGCAGCCGCCGCATGATCTTGCCGCTGCGGGTCTTCGGCAGCTCCGGCACGATGTGGATCTCGCGGGGTTTGGCGATCGGTGAGATCTCCTTGGATACCTCGGCGCGCAGGTCGTCGACCAGCTTGTCCGGCTCGGTCTCGGCGTGGTGCGCCTTGAGGATCACGAACGCGCAGATGGCCTGCCCGGTCTGATCGTCGGTGGCGCCGACGACGGCGGCCTCGGCCACCCCGGTGTGCCCGACGAGCGCGGATTCCACCTCGGCGGTGGAGATCCGGTGCCCGGAGATGTTCATGACGTCGTCGATGCGGCCCAGCACCCAGGTCTCGCCGTCGCTGCCGTAGCGCGCGCCGTCGCCGGCGAAATACCAACCCTTGTCGGCGAACCGGGACCAGTAGGTGTCCTGGTAGCGCTCCGGGTCGCCCCAGATGCCGCGCAGCATCGCCGGCCACGGCTTGTCCAGCACGAGGTAGCCGGTGGCCTGCTCGCCGTGCTCGGCGCCGATCCCGAGTTCGTTGCCGTCGTCGTCGACGACCTTGGCCGAGATGCCGGGCAGCGCGCGCATCGCCGAACCCGGCTTGGCGTCGCTGACCCCGGGCAGCGGCGAGATCATGATGGCCCCGGTCTCGGTCTGCCACCAGGTGTCCACGACCGGCGTGCGGTCGCCGCCGAACACCAGCCGGTACCAGCGCCACGCCTCCGGGTTGATCGGCTCGCCCACCGACCCGAGCAGCCGCAGGCTGGACAGGTCGTGCTCGAAGGCGAGCTCGCGGCCCCACTTCATGAACGTGCGGATCAGCGTCGGCGCGGTGTAATAGATTGTCACGCCGTACTTTTCGATCACCTGAAAGTGGCGATGCTCGTCCGGGGAGGCGGGCGTGCCCTCGTAGACCACCTGCGTGACGCCGTTGGACAGCGGCCCGTAGACGATGTAGGTGTGCCCGGTGACCCAGCCGATGTCGGCGGTGCACCAGAACACGTCGGTCTCCGGCTTGATGTCGAAGACGTAGTGATGGGTGTAGGAGGCCTGCGTCAGGTAGCCGCCCGTGGTGTGGACGATGCCCTTGGGCTTGCCCGTGGTGCCGGAGGTGTAGAGCAAGAACAGCGGGTGCTCGGAGTCGAACGCCTCGGGGGTGTGTTCGGTATCGGCCTTGGCGACGGTCTCGTGCCACCACAGGTCGCGGCCCTCGGTCCACGGCACGTCGATCTCGGTGCGCCGCACCACCAACACGTGCTCGACCGGGCTGTCCTCGCCCAGGCCCTCGATCGCCTCGTCCACCCCGGCCTTCAGCGACACGGCCTTGCCGCGGCGGAACTGCCCGTCGGTGGTGATGACCACCTTGGCCTTGGCGTCGTCGATGCGGGCGCGCAGCGCCGAGGCCGAGAAGCCGGCGAATACCACCGAATGCAGCACGCCCAGGCGCGCGCACGCCAGCATCGCCACGATGGCCTCGGGCACCATCGGCATGTAGATCGCGACCCGGTCCCCGGCGGTCAGCCCCAACTCGGTCAGCGTGTTGGCCGCCCGGCAGACCTCGTCCTTGAGTTCGGCGTAGGTGATGTCGCGGGCATCGCCGACGGGTTCGCCCTCCCAGTGGATGGCCACCCGGTCGCCGTTGCCGGCCTCGACGTGGCGGTCGACGCAGTTGTAGGCGACGTTGATCTTGCCGCCCACGAACCACTTGGCGAACGGCGCCTCCGACCAGTCCAGGACCTCGGTGAACGGCGTCGCCCAGGACAGCCGCTGCGCCTGTTTCGCCCAGAACGCCAGCCGGTCGGCCTCGGCCTCGTCGTAGAGCGCGGCGGTCGCATTGGACTGCGCGGCGAACTCCGGCGACGGTGGATAGCTGGCGGGGTGGCTGGGGGCGGTGTTTTGGTCAAGTGTGCGCGTGTTCACGGCTCAGCAATATCCTTGGTCGAAGTGAGAGGCAATGGTGCGGGGCTAGCTGCAGAACCGCTTAGCGAGCGGCCCGCAGCTAGCCCGTTCTCGGTTGGGCCGGTCAGAAGAAGCCCTGGGCCTTGTCGCTGTAGCTGACCAGCAGGTTCTTGGTTTGCTGGTAGTGGTCGAGCATCATCGCGTGGTTCTCCCGGCCGATGCCGGAGTGCTTGTAGCCGCCGAACGCCGCGTGCGCGGGGTACTGGTGGTAGCAGTTGGTCCACACCCGACCGGCCTTGATGTCGCGCCCGGCCCGGTAGGCGGTGTTGCCGTTGCGGCTCCACACGCCGGCGCCCAGTCCGTAGAGGGTGTCGTTGGCGATGCCGATGGCCTCGTCGTAATCGGAGAACGACGTGACTGCGACGACGGGACCGAAGATCTCCTCCTGGAAGATCCGCATCTTGTTGTTGCCGGTGAAGATCGTGGGCGCCACGTAGTAGCCGCCGGCCAGGGCGCCGCCGAGTTCGGCGCGTTCGCCGCCGGTGAGCACCGTCGCGCCCTCGCTCTTGCCGATCTCGATGTAGGACAGGATCTTTTCCAGCTGGTCGTTGGAGGCCTGCGCCCCGATCATCGTCTCGGTGTCCAGCGGGTCGCCCTGCCGCACGGCCTTGGTGCGCACGGCGGCCATGGCCAGGAAGTCGTCGTAGATGTCGGACTGGATCAGCGAACGCGACGGACAGGTGCACACCTCGCCCTGGTTGAGGGCGAACATGGTGAAGCCCTCGAGCGCCTTGTCCTGGTAGTCGTCGCTTTCGGCCAGCACGTCGTTGAAGAAGATGTTGGGGCTCTTGCCGCCCAACTCCAGCGTCACCGGGATCAGGTTCTGGCTGGCGTACTGCATGATCAGCCGGCCGGTGGTGGTCTCGCCGGTGAACGCGATCTTGGCGATCCGGGGGCTCGACGCCAGCGGCTTGCCGGCCTCCACGCCGAATCCGTTGACGACGTTGACGACACCGGCGGGCAGCAGGTCACCGATCAGCGACATCAGGTACAGGATCGAGGCCGGGGTCTGCTCGGCGGGCTTGAGCACGATCGCGTTGCCCGCGGCCAGCGCGGGGGCCAGCTTCCACACGGCCATCAGGATCGGGAAGTTCCACGGGATGATCTGCCCGACCACGCCGAGCGGCTCGTGGAAGTGGTAAGCGACGGTGTCGTCGTCGATCTGCGACAGCGACCCCTCCTGCGCCCGGATCGCGCCGGCGAAGTAGCGGAAGTGGTCGACCGCCAACGGGATGTCGGCGTTCAGCGTCTCCCGGACCGGCTTACCGTTGTCCCAGGACTCGGCGACGGCGATGGACTCGAGGTTCTCCTCGATGCGGTCGGCGATCTTGTTGAGGATCAGGGCGCGCTCGGCCGGCGAGGTCTTGCCCCAGGCCGGGGCCGCGGCGTGGGCGGCGTCGAGGGCCTTGTCGATGTCGGCCTCGTCGGAGCGGGCCACCTCGCAGAACACCGCACCGGTGACCGGGGTGGGATTCTCGAAGTACCGGCCCGCCGCCGGCGCCACCCACTCACCGCCGATGAAGTTGCCGTAACGCGACTCGAAAGCCATCAGTGCATCAGCCGCACCAGGCCGGGCGTAAACAGTCATGCATTTCCCCCTTAACGGTAAGTGAACTGATTGGTGTGGGTCAGCCATGGGCTTCACGTAGGTTACGCCAACACACGTTGCGAAAAGGTTGCGTTAGACGGCGTCTCTCTGTGTCAAGAGTGTGGCCTTCCCCCGTGACCGTGGAGGCATCAGCTATAAGGGATCGAGATGTCAGAGAAACGGAAGAAGTACGACCGGGAGTGCGTCTACATCCGGGCGTCTTCTGCGGTGAGTCGATCGATTTCGGTGATGCCCTTGTCTCTCAACGAATCTGCGAGTCGGTCCCACTCTTCCTCGTTGAAGTCGCGGGCACGGGGATGGTGAATCGCCTGTAAGGCGATTCACCATCCCTAAGCTAAAAGCCGCCTCTGCGGAGTTCATGCGCCGCCCGCAACAACAGCGCCCGCTCCGGGCGAGGTACATAGGCCTTGAGCCGTCCTTCGACGATCTCGGCTACTCGATGTAGGAGCAGCGTGCGAGACATGCCGAATTCAGGCAGCACTTCATCTTCGGGCGGTCCACCGTAGGGCGCCCACATCACGAAGAATTCGAGCATCGTTCGGTCGAATGCATCAAGGACCATGGTCGCTGGGTTCCGTCATCTCGCGCTATCCATTCGAGTTAAGGCTGCGTAATGCGCACGTGATCAAGGCTTCTCGCAGCGTGACCGTCAATGGTGCAGGGTCACCAGCAGGTCGCCGCCCTCGACCTGGGTGGTGGTCGATACCGCAACGCGTTGCACAGTGCCCGCCGCCGGGGCGGTGATCGCGGCCTCCATCTTCATCGCCTCGATGGTGGCAATGGTCGCCCCGGCCGCCACGGTGTCCCCGGCAGCCACCGCAACGGTGACCACCCCGGCAAACGGGGCCGCCACATGACCAGGATTATTGCGATCGGCCTTCTCCGCAGCCGGAACCTCGCTGGCCACACTGCGATCACGCACCGTGATCGGACGCAACTGCCCGTTCAGAATGCACATCACCGTACGCATGCCCCGCTCATCGGCCTCAGAGATCGCCTCCAAACCGATCAGCAACTGCACCCCACGATCCAACTCGACCCGATGCTCCTCGCCATAACGCAGCCCGTAGAAGAACTGATTGGCACTCAAACCCGAGGTGTCGCCGTACTCCTCGCGATGGGCCTCGAACTCCTTGGTCGGCCCCGGGAACAACAACCGATTCAACGCCGCCTGCCGCTTACGCCCCGGCGCCGCCAACAACACCTCATCCTCGGCCGAGAGCTCCTGCACCGGCTTGGCCGGGCCCCGACCCTCAAGAGCCTTGCTCCGCAACGGCTCGGGCCAGCCACCGGCCGGCTCCCCCAACTCCCCACGCAAAAACCCGATCACGCTGTCGGGAATGTCGACGCGCCCCGGATCGGCAGCAAACTCCTGGCCACTGATCCCCGCACCCACCAACGCCAACGCCAAATCCCCAACCACCTTGCTCGAGGGGGTCACCTTGATCAACCGGCCCAGCACCGCATCGGCCCCGGCATACGCGGTTTCGATGTCCTCGAACCGATCCCCCAACCCCAACGCGATCGCCTGCTGACGCAGATTGCTCAACTGCCCACCAGGAATCTCATGGGTGTACACCTGCCCCGTCGGAGCCGGCAAACCAGATTCAAACGGCGCGTACACCTTGCGCAACGCCTCCCAATACGGCTCCAACTCACACACCGCACCCAGATCCAACCCGGTGTCGAACTCGGTGTGCGCCGCGGCAGCCACAATCGAGGACAACGCCGGCTGACTGGTCGTCCCCGCCAACGGCGCCGCCGCCCCATCCACCGCACTGGCCCCGGCCTGCCACGCCGCCAAATACGTCGCCAACTGCCCACCCGCGGTGTCATGAGTGTGCACATGCACCGGCAAATCAAACCGCGACCTCAAAGCACCCACCAACGTCGCCGCCGAAGCCGGACGCAACAACCCGGCCATATCCTTGATCGCCAACACATGCGCACCCGCATCAACGATCTGCTCGGCCAACCGCAGGTAGTAATCCAGGGTGTACAGATCCTCGCTGGGGTCACTGAGGTCCCCGGTGTAGGACATCGCCACCTCGGCGATCGCCGTACCCGTGGCGCGCACCGCATCGATCGCCGGCCGCATCGAGGACACATTGTTCAGCGCATCGAAAACCCGGAAAATATCGATCCCGGTCCGAGTGGCCTCATCGACAAATGCGCTCGCCACCAAGTCCGGATACGGCGTGTACCCCACCGTGTTGCGGCCCCGCAACAACATCTGCAAACAAATATTGGGCACCGCCTCCCGCAGAGCGGCCAACCGCTCCCAGGGATCCTCCTTCACAAACCGCAGCGCCACATCATAAGTCGCCCCACCCCAACACTCGATGGACAACAACTGCGGCATCATCGCCGCCACATACGGCGCCACCTTCAACAAACCAGTCGACCGCAACCGGGTAGCCAACAATGACTGATGCGCATCACGAAACGTCGTATCGGTAACCCCCACCGCCCCGCTGTCACGCATCCACGCTGCAAAACCCTCGGGGCCCAACTCGATCAGCCGCTGCTTGGAACCCGGCGCCGGCACCTCAGTGAGATCCAGCGGGGGCAACTTGTCCTGCGGATACATCGTCGACGGGCGTTCCCCATTGGGCTTGTTCACCGTCACATCGGCCAGATAATTCAAGATTTTGGTGCCGCGATCGCCCGGGGTGTGCGCGGTCAGCAACTGGGGCCGGTCATCGATGAACGACGTGGTGACCCGTCCGGCCCTGAAATCCGGATCCTCGATCACCGCCTGCAAGAACGGGATGTTCGTCGACACCCCGCGGATCCGGAACTCCGCCAACGCGCGCCGAGCCCGTGACACCGCCGAGGAGAAATCCCAGCCCCGACAGGTCAGCTTCACCAACATCGAGTCGAAATGCGCCGAGATCTCCGCACCCAGATTCGATCCACCATCCAACCGGATACCGGCACCACCGGGCGAGCGGTACGCGGTGATCCGGCCGGTGTCCGGGCGGAAACCATTGGCCGGGTCCTCGGTGGTGATCCGGCACTGCAACGCCGCCCCGCGGATCACCAAGCTGTCCTGGCTCAACCCCAGATCGGCCAGGCTCTCCCCCGCCGCGATCCGCAACTGCGAACCGACCAGGTCCACATCGGTGATCTCCTCGGTCACCGTGTGCTCCACCTGAATCCGCGGATTGCACTCGATGAACACGTGATGACCGCGCTCGTCGAGCAGGAACTCCACCGTGCCCGCACAGCTGTAACCGATCTGGCGGGCAAAAGCCACCGCATCCGCGCAAATCTTTTCCCGCAGCCCGGGACCAAGATTCGGCGCCGGCGCCAACTCGATCACCTTCTGATGCCGGCGCTGCACACTGCAATCCCGCTCGAACAGGTGCATCACATTGCCGACGGTGTCGGCCAGGATCTGCACCTCAATATGGCGCGGATTGATCACCGCCTGCTCCAGATACACCGCCGCATCGCCGAACGCCGACTCCGCCTCCCGCGAAGCCGCCTCGACCGCCTCAGCCAGCGCAGCCGGATCGCTCACCCGGCGCATACCACGCCCGCCACCACCGGACACCGCCTTGACGAACAACGGGAATTCCATATCCCGTGCCGTCGCGACCAATTCATCAACCGACGACGACGGCGCCGAGGACGCCAACACCGGCAGCCCCGCCGCCTTCGCCGCCTCGATCGCCCGGGCCTTGTTCCCGGTCAACTCCAAAACCTGCGCCGACGGACCCACAAACGTGATCCCCGCCCGCGCACAGGCATCAGCCAGCTCCGGGTTCTCCGACAAGAAGCCATAACCCGGATACACCGCATCCGCACCCGAATGCCGTGCAACCCTGATGATCTCATCCACGGACAGATACGCCCGCACCGGATGACCGATCTCACCGATCTGATACGACTCATCGGCCTTCAACCGGTGCACCGAATTACGATCCTCATACGGATACACCGCCACCGTCGCGATGCCCATCTCATAGGCCGCACGGAACGCACGGATCGCAATCTCGCCACGATTGGCGACCAGCAGCTTGGAAATCCGTTGGTTGCCGTTGGAGTTCACATATTCGGTCATAATATGTCTTTCGTATTCTCTCGTGGCGTCGTGCACCAGCACGTGTCGGTTGAGCCTGGTACACATCCACGCCGGCCCGACTACTCGGCGCGCAGTCGTCAGCCCTGCGCCTCCGGGACTGCCGAGGCACAGGGCTGACGAGACTTGCGTGGCTATCTGATGATGGTGGTGTCGATCGAGTCGATTTCTGCTTCGATCGTCGCGTCCACCTGCGACCCGAACGACAGGTCCTCCGGTGTAGGTGGCGTGGTCTGCCTCCGCTTGAGAAGTTGATATCCGACCACGAACACCGCGGCCCAGATCGGCAGGGCAAACAGCGCGACCCGCTGAGAGCTGTCGAATCCCAGTAGCACCAACCCAAATAGCAGGAAGCACAGGGTCGCCCAACACAATGGCTTGGCAAACGGTAGACGGAAGGTAGCAGCAGGCACCTCGCCGCGGGCTACCCGCCGACGGTAGACGAGGTGACACGAAATGATGACTCCCCAGGACCATAGTGCGCCGAGGGTGGCGACAGCGGAGATGTAGGCGAAGGCCTTGTCCGGCACCATCGCGTTGATCACCACCCCTATCAACATCATGGCACCGGAGGCGATGATCCCGATGGCGGGCACGTGCCCCTTATTGGTCTTTTCGAACCGCTTCGGTGCCACCCCATCGGTCGCCAGCTTCTTGAGAAGCCGGCCGTTGCTGTAGAGCCCAGCACTACACGACGACAGCGCCGACGAAATCACCACGAAGTTCATCACGCTGGCCGCAGCCGGCAGGCCGATCTGAGTGAAACCCTTCACGAACGGGCTCTCTGCCTCGCTGAACTGACCCCAAGGGAACAGCGACAGCAGGACGACCAAGGTTCCGATGTAGAAAATGCCTATTCGCCACGGTACGGAGTTGATCGCCTTGGGGATGACCTTTTCCCGGTCCTGAGCCTCGGAAGCCGTCATACCGAGGATCTCGACACCTTGGTAGGAGAAAATCACAATCTGGAAGGCCAGGAGAACTGCCAAGAGTCCGTGCGGAGCGATGCCGCCGTGATCCCAGAGGTTGCTAAAGCTGCCCTGCGTGCCGGCCTCTCCGATGTTGAATAGGAGTGCGGCAAGCCCTCCGAAGATCAGCCCTAGGATGGTCACGATCTTGATGGACGCGAACCAGAACTCGGCTTCACCGAAGAACCCGACCTTGGCCATGTTCAATGTCACGATCATGACTAGCGCAATTAGTGCGGTGAGGTACTGCGGAAGATCTGGCCACCAGAACTTCATGAAGATGCCGACAGCCGTCAGTTCGGCCATACCGATGATAGTCCAGGTCACCCAGTAACCCCAGCCGGTGACGAAACCGTAGAGCGGGCCCAGGAACTCCCTGGCGTACTCGGCAAAGCTGCCGTTGACGGGGCGGTACATCAGCAGCTCGCCGAGCGCCCGCATGATGATGAAGATGAAGACGCCGGTGATCGCGTACACGCCGATCACCGCGGGGCCCGCAAACGCGATGCCCTTACCCGAACCCAGGAACAGTCCCACACCGATCGCGCCGCCGATGGCGATCATCCGGATGTGGCGGGTGTTCAGGCCCTGCGCCAGCCCATCCTCGTTCACTGGCCCTTTCGAACCATCTGCTGTCATGCGAGCAATGATCGAAACCTGTGGATGAGCCTCGGTGGGGCGGCGTGAAAGTGGGCGCACCTTCCCGAGGATGATCTTCACGGAATCAGGTATTCGATCAAGACCGGCGTTGGCGCGCTGGTTGGGAAGGTACGCCCATGCTCACGGTAGTTCACGATGCCCAGGACGCCAACGGCGATGCCGGCGGTGCTGGTCGGTCGTTGTTGGATGAGATTGTCCGCGACGGGGCTCGGCAGATGCTGGCCGCGGCGTTGCAGGCCGAGGTCGCCGCGTATGTGGCGCAGTTCGCCGATCAGCTCGACGACAACGGCCACCGCCTGGTGGTGCGCAACGGCTATCACAAGGCCCGTGAGGTGCTGACCGCCGCCGGCGCGGTCGAGGTGAAAGCGCCTCGGGTCAACGACCGCCGTGTCGACCCCGACACCGGCCAGCGTCGGCGGTTCTGCTCAGCGATCCTGCCGGCCTGGGCGCGTAAGTCCCCGCAGATCAGCGAGGTGTTGCCGCTGCTGTACCTGCATGGGCTCTCGACCAGCGATTTCACCCCGGCGTTGGAGCAGTTCCTCGGCTCGGGGGCGGGGTTGTCCGCGTCAACGATCACTCGGCTGACCAGCCAGTGGCAAGACGAGGCCCGCACGTTCGCCGCCCGCGATCTCTCGGGCACCGATTACGTGTATCTGTGGGTCGACGGCATCCACCTCAAGGTCCGCCTGGACCAGGAAAAGCTGTGTCTGCTGGTGATGCTCGGGGTGCGCGCTGATGGCCGCAAGGAGCTGGTGGCGATCACCGACGGGTACCGGGAATCCACCGAGTCGTGGGCTGATCTGCTGCGCGACTGTAAACGGCGCGGCATGGCCGCCCCGGTGCTGGCTGTCGGTGACGGTGCGCTCGGGTTCTGGAGGGCGGTGCGGGAGGTGTTCCCGGCCACCAAAGAGCAGCGCTGTTGGTTCCACAAGCAATCCAATGTTCTTGCCGCACTACCGAAAACAGCGCATCCGTCTGCGTTGGCGGCGCTCAAGGAGATCTATAACGCCGAGGATATCGACAAGGCGCAGCTTGCGGTCAAGGCGTTCGAAGTCGACTTCGGCGCCAAGTACCCGAAAGCGGCCGCCAAGATCACCGACGACCTCGACACCTTGCTGGAGTTCTACCATTATCCGGCCGAGCATTGGATCCATCTGCGCACCACGAATCCGATCGAAAGCACCTTCGCCACAGTGCGTTTGAGAACCAAGGTGACCAAGGGGCCGGGGTCACGGGCGGCTGGTCTGGCGATGGCCTACAAGCTCATTGACGCTGCCCAGGCTCGATGGCGCGCCGTCAACGCCCCACACCTGGTCGCTCTCGTCCGCGCTGGCGCGGTCTTCCACAAAGGCAAACTGCTCGAACGTCCCGCCGACATCACCCCGCCAACAGCACCGTCAGACGGCGATCAGCACACCGGAACGGAGGTCGCCTAAAACACCCCGATCCACAGGTATTGACAATTCCTCGTCATGCATGTGTCCTTTGTTTGAAGCGCAGCGACGATGGACGACCCCCAAAGCCGCGCCATGTCGTGCTATTTGCTTGTTGAGCGCCGCTACCGGATAGCGGAGCTGGCGAACGAGGAACGTCAACTACATCGACGGTGCAGGCACCTGCAGAACGAATACCCTGCTGATCGGTCAACAGTGACAGCTGACGGAGACCCATCTGGAGTCCTAATTGGGCTGGGCCGCAGACTATCTCACCGCGATAGCAGCTGTCGCTCCGCTGGGGCCGGGCTTCGTATCAGGGATGCGTGCGGAACACCTCCTGCTTCGGTTGCGAACAATGGAACTAGTGTTTGAACCTTTGTCAAGACCAGCCGCCATTTGTGTCCGAAACCACTATCCTGCGTACGCCATCGCACAAGCAAGATGGAAAGACGCCCCCACGCCGTGCAAGAATGCACAGGTGGATTTGGGTGATCTTCGGTACTTTATGGCCCTCGCCCGTTACGGTCGATTGTCGGCAGCCGCCGACCGGCTGGAGGTCGAGCACACCACCATCAGGCGGCGGGTTTCCTCCCTGGAAAAATCCTTGGGGACACGACTTTTCGATAAATCTTCGAGTGGTTGGACGCTCACTGTCGCTGGTCAGCGACTGCTCCCCTACGCGACCCGCATCGAACAGGAAGCTGACGCCGCGCAGTGCTCACTCAGAGACGGACAGGAGAGCATCAAGGGCACGGTTCGGATCGTGGCAACTGATGGTTTTGGCAGCTTGGTAGTTGCCCCCGGAATCGCTTCGTTGCAAGCCAGGCACCCTTCCATCGAGGTAGACTTGGTTACCACGAGCCATGTCTTGAGCTACGGGGTCGGCGAGTTCGACATTGCAGTGACAATCGGAGATGTCCCTGAGCGGCGCGGGTTTCAGCAAACCCACCTGTGCGACTACGAGCTCAGGTTGTACGCGACGAACGCTTACCTCCAGAGCAATCCGCCGATAACTTCGCTCGACGATCTGTCAGCTCACAAGATGATCTGGTATGTCGAATCGCTGCTGCAACTGCCGGAGCTTCGCGAACGTGAAAACCAGGAAATCGCGGCTCAAACGAAGATCCTGTTCCGCACTACCAATCTGTTCGCGCAACTGGAAGCCACTGCGGCCGGCGTTGGGCTGGGTTTGCTGCCCTGCTTTGCCGCCCAACACGATTCGCGGTTGCTGCCGGTCCTGCATGATGAAGTCCGGCCACGGCGCAGCTTCTGGATGGTGATGCCGTCCCGGCTGCTGAATGCGGAGTTGATAACCACCTTTGCGGGGCATCTCTTCCAGACTGTGCAGCGACAAAGTCAACGCTTCATCCCAGATTGATCAAGTGAACCTGTCCAACCGACATTCGTCGGGTGCAGGCTGACCTGACGACAGGCTTCATGGGCGCAATTGGCTTGGCCGCCTGACGCATTCGACGATCATCGGTCCTCCGCGCCTTTGTAACGCTTGGCTATGCGGCCCAACAGGGTGACGGCGACTTCCAGCGGACTGCAGCCGAACCACGCTGCCCAGTCCTCCAGCGACACCGTATGCGCACCGGATTTCCCGATCAGAACAACCTCGTCGCCCAGATCGGCGTCGTCGATGCCGTCGAGGTCGACCACAACATGCTCCAACGACGTACCGATGATCGGAGCTCGGCGACCCCGCACCAGCACGTGCATCTGCTGTCCCTCAGCGGGGGCTCGCATGCCTTCTGCGGTGCCCAGCGCGATCACCCCGGTGCGTTCGGCGCACCCGAACATGTAGGGGTTGGTGGTCCCCTCGCCACCCACCGGGTGTCGACCGATGTGGATCAGCCGGGCGTTCAGCCCGGCGATGACCGGGGCGAACCTGCCGGCCGAGGCCAGCTCCGCCGGCAGCGGCGTCAGGCCGTAGAGCAGCTGCCCGACGCACACGGCATTGGTGGGGTCAGGCAGTCCTGCAAGCAATCCCGAGGATCCCCAGATCTGAGTGATCTCCGGGCGGATCCCGTCGAGGGCCAGCCCGTCGATCAGCCCGGTGAAGGCCGCGCTCTCCTCGCGTGCCCAGTCTCGGCCGTCCTCGTCGCCGAACGGCAGGTGGGTGTAGACGCCTTCCAGATGGACCCCCGGCTCCGCGTTGATGGCGTGAGCCAGGTCGTGGGCCTCCGAGACGTGCACCCCGAGCCGACGCAGGCCGCAGTCCACCTTGAGGTACACCGGCACGACCCGGTCCCGCCGGCGCGCCACCTCCACGGCCGCAGCCACCCCTGGACGGTCGTAGACCGTGGGGATCAGGTCGTGCTCGACGAGTTGGTCGAACTGCTCGGGCAGCGGACCACCGAACATGATGATCTTCGCGGTCACACCCGCCTGCCGGGCCGCCACCGCCTCTTCGATGTTGCCGGTCCACAGTCCGTACACGCCGGAGCGCTCCAGTGCGCGGGCGACGCCGACAGCACCGCAGCCGTATCCGTTGGCCTTGATCGCGGCGATCACCCGCCGGTCGGCGGCCAACCGCGCGACCTCGTGGACGTTGTGTTCCAGGGCGGCCAGGTCGATCTCGACCCAGGTCGCAGCAGCTGCGCTGCTCACTGCGCGTCAGCCGCTGCTCGGGCCCGCGGGGATGCCGGCCGGCCCCACAAATCGGTGCCTAGGTGCTCCCCCAGTTCTGCCACGGCTGCGCGCAGCTGTGCCGGATCGGCGTCGGCCTCGGCCAACGCCCGACAGGCGATGTCGGCCAATGCTGGGATGACGGCAATCCCGCCGCCGCGACGCACGAACTCCTGGGTACCGAACCGCAGCGCCGCCGACGGGGACTCCGCAGTCTGCCAGGGCAGCCGACAGTGACCTGCGAAGATACCCGCTGCCTCAAGCCGACGGATCGCCGCCCAGGCGCCGCCCAACCGCCCGGCGTCGATAACCAGTTGGTGGGAGCGGGTATAGCCGCGGTCTTCACCGACCACATCCAGACCGCGGGCCCGCAGCTGGGTTGCGAACTCGACCGCACATTCGATGGTAGGAGCCGCCCAGGCGGGCCGCTGTTCGATCGCTTCGGCCGCTGCCACCGCCAACGGCCCGAGGCGCGACGGGTCATAGTTCGACAGCAATGCCGGGTAGGCGGCCAGCGACATCCGCTCGGCATACTCGGGATTGTTCGTCACTGCCGCCCCGCCGGGAGGGCCGGCGAAGGTCTTGTAAGTGGAGAAGGTGACCACATCCGCGCCCTCGGCGATCGGGTCCTGATAGAAACCGGCGGCAATCAGCCCGGCCGTGTGGGACGCGTCGTAGACCAATACCGCACCCACCCGATCGGCCGCGGCCCGCACCGGACCGATGTCGTGCGGGAACAGGGTTACGCTGCCGCCGATCACGATCAACCGTGGCCGCACCTCGTCGACGAACCGTTCCAGCGCGCCTGCGTCGACATCGAAGTCATACGGTGCGTACGGAAGGTGCGCCACGGTGAGGCCGCGGATACCGGCAGCCCCACCGGAAACCTGGTGACTGATATGCCCGCCGGCCTCCGGAGACAGCACCGCGATGGTGTCCCCGGGCTCCGTGAAGGCAATGTAGGCAGCTAGGTTCGCCATCGTCGCCGACAGATACCGCACTTCTGCGTATTTGCCGCGCAATGCCCGCGCAACCTGGTCGATCGCCAGAACTTCGAGTTCCTCGATCTCCTCGACGGCTGTCTGTTCCTTCTCACCTGGCCAGCCCTGGGCCGGCCGGGTCGACAACGAACCATCATGCAGCGCCGTGACCTCCGGCGACATGATGTTGGTACCGCCGTACAACATCACCCCGTGGTCGATCCGGGACCGGTGGCCGTGCTGCGCACTGGCGACTGCACCGGCCACCCCGGCGGCACCGTCGAGCTTCAACTCGTGCTCCAGCTGCGCCAATCGCTGCTGGGCGGCCGGCGAGGACCACGGCACCATCGCCGACCGGGGCTGCACAGCGCTGGGCGAGTGTAGGCGTGAATCGACGACAGTCATAAAGCTTTCCCTGAGGTGAAATGGATGAGCCGCGCGGCTGCGCGGCTCATGGACAACGACTTCGGATATCAGGCTTCAGCCCCGACTGGCTGGTCGATTTCGGCCGGTGCGGTACGCAGCCGAATTCCGGTGAAATCTTCATAGAACTCGACGACGCTGGTGAAGTCATGATTCCCGCGGCCATCACGTTGACCGATGCTGAAGAGGTCCCGCACCACATTGGTCACCGGGGTGGGCAGCCCCATCCGCGACGCGGATTCCAAGAACAATCCCAGGTCCTTGTGCATCAGATCCAAGGCGAAACGGGTCGGGCGCTCCTCGGTGAACAGCGTTTTGGGGAAATACCCGCTCAGGACTGTGCTGTTCGCAGAGCTGGTGGTCAGTACTTCGACGGCGGCATTGAGATCGACCCCGGCCGAGACTGCAGCACTGAGCCCTTCCCCGAGGGCGGCGATGATGGCGGCGGTGATCTGGTTGTTGGCCAGTTTCAACGCCTGACCGCTGCCGGACTGCCCCACGTGAAATACGTTGGCGGCATAACACTTCAACACCGGTGCCGCTTTCTGCAACGCGGTCTCGGCGCCGCCGACCATGACCGACAGGGTGCCGGCGTCGGCACCTTGGGTGCCGCCCGAGACGGGCGCGTCCAGGAACTCTGCGGCGTTGGCGGAGGCTCGCTTGGCCAGCCGGCGGACGGTTGCGGGGTCGATCGTGCTGTGATCCACGATCACTCGACCGAGCACATCCTCATTGAGGATACGAGTGGTTACCGCTTCCACGATCTTCGGATTCGGCAAGCTCAGCAGCACGATCTCGGTGCCGCGCGCGGCCTCGGCCACCGAGGCCACGGTTTGTGCCCCCGCCACTCGGGCCCGCTCCCCGGCGGCGCCGTCGGGGTCGTGGACCACGACCCTGTGGCCGCCATTGACCAGGTGTCCGACCAGTCTGCCACCGATGTTTCCTGCACCGATCAATGCGACGCGCTTCGTCACCGACCTATCCTTTCTGCCAAAGATTATGAGCGCGCGGGGCGCTCGTGATGTGTGCCGATCAGAGGTCGAGAACCAACGACGGCGTTTTGGCCCGTGCACAGCAGGCCATCAGCACCTCGTTGGACTCTTGTTCCTGCGGGGTGAGGTAGGAGTCGCGGTGGTCCGGAATCCCGTCCAGCACACCGGTTTCACAGCTTCCACAGGTGCCCTCTCCGCAGGAGGTCGGGATATGGACTCCGGCGGCCTTGCAGACCTCCAGGATCGACTGTCCGGACTCGACCCGCAAGGTCAGGTTGGAACTCTCCAGGACGATGTCGAACGGATCGTCAGCACCGTCGAGGGCGCCATCCTTCGGCCGGAAGCGTTCCAGATGCAGGGTGCCGACGGGCCAGCCGCTGGTGGCCTGCTCAACGGCATCCAGCAGAGGGCCGGGTCCACAACAGTAAATGGCCACTTCGGGACGAGGTTCGCCGAGCACCGCAGCGAGGTCGATGATCCCGCGCTGGTCCTGCGGCCAGGTGTCCACCCGGTCGCCGTAGCGCTTCAGCTCCTCGGTGAAGGCCATCGAGTCGGCCTTTCTCCCTCCGTACACCAGCCGCCACGGCGCGTTGCGAACTTCGCAGGCAGCGATCATCGGCAGGATCGGGGTGATGCCGATCCCGCCGGCGATGAACAGGTATTCCCGGGCATCGACCAGCCCGAAGTTGTTGCGCGGCCCACGGATTCGCAACGTGTCGCCCACGGTGAGCTCTTCATGGATCCACTGCGAACCACCCCGACTTTCGGGTTCGCGCAGGACCGCCACCCGGAGCCGCTTCTCGTCGTCGGGGTCACCGCACAACGAGTACTGCCGTTCCAGTTCGGAGCTGATCACGACGTCGATGTGGGCTCCGGGTTCCCACCGTGGCACCAATGCGCCCGTCGGCGAGACCAGGTCGATTGAGACGACGCCATGGGCCTCGGTGATGATTCGGTCGACGAGAAGTTCGATCTCGCTCGTTGCTGAGGTACTCATTCTTGGTTTTCCTGTGCTAATGGTGATGTGCGCGGGTCAGCCGACCCGGACGGCATCGACGCCGATTGAAGCAGCCGCCGCCGATCCGGAGCCGGTTCGGCGGCGGCTGGGGTGGGTGGCCACGATTCCGGCTCCGGGAAGCCGGAATCGTGATTGGGTCACTGCCGCTAGGCGGTGGCCACCGGCTTCTTTCCGGCTGCGGGTCCGACGCCGGCGCGCCTGCGGCTGGTGTCGACCACGATCAAATCGTCTTCGATCTCCACCGCATAGCCTTCGACCACGTAGCCGTCCTTCGCGTCACAGCTGTCGCCGCCCTGGACCACATCGGCGCCGGGCACAACCGCGACATCGTATTTCCGGACCCGATCGTTGGCGGGATCGTGGAACGACTCCCCCGTACGGATGTCGTACTCCCACTGATGCCACGGACAACGGAGCGTGCGCTTCCGTTCGTAACTGATGTCAGCACCGGGGACTTCGGCGTAGGACGCCCCAAAGATGGTTCCGGACGAGCACAGGTCAGCACCCTTGTGGGGGCACTGGTTCAGCAGTGCGAAGAACTCCCCGTCCACGTTGAACACGCCGACGGAACGGCCCGCCAACTCGACGATCTTGCGTTCGCCGACCGGAATGTCCTCGATCTTGCCCACAACATGTTTCGACACAGCTACGCCACCCGGTCAGAGATGCCGAAGAACAACTTGCCGTTGTCGCGAAGGATCTTGTCGCGCAGGGCGGTTGGGAAACTCCGCGGGAATGCGGTCTCCGGGTCGTCGAAGTCGAAGTGCGGGTAGTCCGTCGCGAACACCACGTTGTCCGCGCAGAACTCTTCGATCATCTCCGCGAGATGTTCGGGTTTCTCCGGCTCGTCGATCGGCTGGGTGGAGGTCCAGATGTGATCCTTGATGTACTCCGAGGGCTTGCGCTGCAGGTCGGGCAGCTCGCTACGCATCGTCTCCCAGGTGTAGTCCATGCGCTGGATCAACGGCGCGAAGTGCGCGACGTTGCCCTCGACGAACATGATCTTCAGCTTCGGGAATCGGTCGAACGTGCCGGACAGCACCAGGCTCAGCAGCTGCGACTGAAAGCTCTGCGTGTGACCGGTGTGGTACTCGGTGTGGTACGAGGTCCAGCCCGTACCGGTGTTGGCATGTCCGCCACCCTGCGACAGGTGAAACTGGATCGGCAGGTTCGCCGCCACGGCCGCTTCGTAGATGGGCCAGTACTTACGGGTGCCCAGCGGCTCCAGCGTCTTGCTGGTGCCCAGGATCGACACCACACCAGGGTCCGAACCGATACGCTCGATCTCGGCCACGGCGTAGGCCGGCGACTCCAGGGTCACCGCGATGGCCGCCCGCATCCGCGGATCCGGGTACACCAGCTGCTCCAGCTGCCAGTCGTTGGTGGCCGTGCACAGGGCAGCGGCCAGGTCCTGGTTCAGGGCTTGCGAGGCGGGGTTCAGCGTCTGTCCGCCCGGTGCCAGGCACTGCAGTACACCGAGCTGGATGTTGTGCTTGTCCAGCAGCTGGGTCTGCAGCAGCCCCAGGTCCGATCCGGGGTAGCCCTCCTCCGGCCAGGAGTCTGCACGCATGGCACCGCCGTACATCTGCGGGTACTCAGTGATGTACTGCAGTCCTGTGGTGCCTCGCACCCCGAACTCCTTGATGTACTGCTTCCAGCGGTCGTCCAGATAGGCATCCAGCGCCCCGTCCCGCGGCACCGGATGGATGTCGGCGTCGACGATTCCAGTGTCGACCACCGGCGTCGGCAGGGTTCCGATACGGGTGTTTTCAATCGTTGTCATTATCTAACCGACCCTTCCATTTTTGCGGGTTCCATCAGGTTGTAGAGCTCAAATGCGTTCTGCCGGTATATGCGTTCCAGCAGAGCCGGGTTGTCGGTGCCGTTCTCGATGTCACGCGGCGCCGAATGGTGGCGGTGCGGGTAGTCGCTCGAGTACACCAACATCCGGTCGGACCCCAAACGATCCACGATCGAGTCCAGCCGGCCGGGCTGTTCGGCACCGTCCGACGGCGCCGTCGTCGCGTAGAAGTGCTCACGGATCAGCGAGAGTGTCGACTCCTGCACCCATGGGATGTCCGGACGGTAGCTCTTCCAGAGCTTCTCCAGCTTCCACATGAACGGCGGCAACCAGTTGAACCCAACCTCGCTCAACAGGATTCGCGTCTTCGGGAACTTCTGCAGCACACCTTCGGAGATAATGGAGTTGATCTGCGCTTCCAGGTTGGCCTGCTGCCCGGTGTACCACTCCAGGTGTGTAGCCGGCCAGCCGACCGAGGTCGGGGCTTGCCGGAACACGCCACCGATGTGCAGTGCCACCGGAAGTCCGGCCGCCTCGGCCGCTTCCCATATGGGCCAGTTGATTTCACGGCCGTACAGCAGTTCGGACTGGCCGAGCAGCAGCACCTGCTTGAAGCGCGGGTCGCCGGCCCAGTGGTCGATCTCTTCGGCGGCCGCACGCGGGGTGCCCTGCGGAACCACGATCGAGCCACGCAGTCGCTCGTCCTTATCCAGGAATTCCTCGGCCAACCAGTGGTTCAGCGCACGTGCGTGGGCCATCTCGCGGCGCGGCTGGTGAATTTGCTGAACCGCGTACAGGCAACTGACGATCGCGTAATCGGTGAAACCGTCTGCGAAAACGTCGGCGATCAGGTTCTCCGCGTTGGTGGCCGCGCGACCTTCATCGTCGGTTCGGGCTTCCGGGCGTTGGGCGATGGCCGAGCCGCGGGGGTGGTAGTTCGGCTCATAGGAGGGCGCCAGCTGAGCCACGAGCTGGTCGCCCCAGTACTCGTCCAGGTACGGCAGCAGCGAATGCGGCGAGGGCAGGACCGCATGCACGTCGCAGTCAACCACTGCGGCAAGGGAGTTGGTAACGGTGTCACCGCCAGACGTGAGAACTTGGGTATTCATGGTGGGCTGTTTCCTTGTTCGGTGTTTCTAGTGACTGATGTCGATCGATATGTGCTTGCGTTGGGTAAAGCCCTCGATCATTCCCTCGACGGAGAATTCCCGACCGATACCGCTGCGCTTGAACCCTCCGTATGACTGGCCGAGCACCTGCGCGCCGCCCTGGTTGACCTGCACCCAGCCGGCCTCGACCGCATTGGCGGTGCGAATCGCACTGCCCAGGTTGTTGGTCCAGATGAACGCCGACAGTCCGTAGCTGGTGTCGTTGGCCATCTCGATGACCTCGGCTTCGTCCTCCCACGGGATGACGCAGAGCACCGGGCCGAAGATCTCCTCTTGGGCGATGCGCCACTGGTTGTCGACGCCGACGAAGACGGTCGGCTCGACGAAATACCCCTCCGACAGCGGGCCATCCGCCGGCGGCTTGCCGCCGAGCACAACCTTGGCCTCGGATTGCTGCATCCCCTCTTCGATGTAGCTGCACACCCGGTCGAACTGCTTCTTGTTCACGATCGTCCCGATATCTGAGTCCTCGTGCAGCGGGTCACCGACCTTCAGCTTGCTCAGATGCTCGATCAGCCGCGGCACGAACGAGTCGATGATGCTGCGGTGCACGAACAGTCGCGACCCTGCGGTGCAGGACTGGCCCTGGCGGGCGAAACGCATACCGGCGATGACGCCCTGGGCAACCCAGTCCTCATCGGCATCCGGGAACACGATCTGCGGGTTCTTCCCACCAAGTTCCAGCGACACCGGCACGATCCGGTCGGAAGCGGCTTCCATCACCCGTGAACCGACCGCGGAGGAACCGGTGAACGAGATCTTGCCGACATCGGGATGCGTGATCAGTGCCTCGCCGGCCTCGGTGCCGTAACCGACGATGACGTTCAGCACGCCCGCGGGGATGAAGTCGGCGCAGATCTTCGCCATCTCCAGCACCGCCAGGGGTGCATCCTCCGCGGCCTTGAGCACCAACGTGTTACCGGTGGCCAATGCACACGCCACCTTCATCGCCGCCAGCTGTACCGGCGCGTTCCACGGCACGATCGCGCCGACGACGCCGATCGGCTCCCGGCGGGAGTAGTCCAGGACATGGGAGTTGAGCGGTAGCTGCTCGCCCTTGGCCTCGCTGGCGAGCGAACCGAAGTAGCGGAAAACGTCGACGGCGTACCGGACTTCGCCGCGAGCCTGGGTTTTGATGGCATTGCCGTTCTCGGCCGCGATGATCCGGGCGATCCGTTCGACGTTCTTTTCGAGGACGTCACCAATCTGCTGCAGCAACCGGCCGCGAGCCCGAGGTGCGGTGTCACGCCAGACCGGGAATGCCCGGCGGGCTGCGCCCACCGCGTCGTCGATGTCCTTCTCGTCGCCGCGCGGTACCCGCGCGATGATCTCAAAGTTTCGCGGGCTTTCCACCTCGATCCACTGGCCGTTACGGGATGGAACCCAGTGGCCGTCAATGGAATTGAGGTACTCGCTGCTGAGCGTGGGGGTCAAGATCGACATCTGGTCAGTTCCTGCTTCTATCGATGTGAGGGCTACGGGCTTGAGTCGTCGTCAGGAGACCGACTGCACGACCTGCTCGGTCTCGATCACCTTGATGACCGCCGAGCAGTCCAGTTCGGGCGTGCTGGCGGCCAGATCCTCGACCAGCTCGCGTGCCGCCTTGGCCACGTTCAGCTTCATATCGGCGGTTTGAGCAGCTGCTTCCGCCAGGCCGAGGTCCTTGGCCAACAACGCCGCGGCGAACCGAGCCTTGTAATCGTGGTTGGCCGCAGCGAAGCCGGCCAGTCCGGGGCGCGGGCAGAAGTTGTTGAGAACCCAGCTGTTTCCGGACGAGGTGCTCAGCACGTCGAAAAGGGTCTGGTCGGACAGCCCCGAACGCCCGGCCAGGACGAAGGCCTCCGACAGGGCAACGAGGTTGCTGCCGAACACCAGCTGGTTGCAGATCTTGGCGACCTGCCCGGCTCCGGCGTCACCGCAGTGCACGGTCTTGGTACCCATGACGTCCAAGGCGAACTCGACCGACTTCAGCGCATTCCAGGCGCCGCCGACCATGAAGGTCAAGGTGCCCTCGGTGGCGCCGCCGACACCACCGGACACGGGCGCATCGAGAACCTCGATGCCCAGCCCGGCCCCGGCAGCGGCAACCTCCCGGCTGGTGGCCACGTCGACGCTGGAGCAGTCGACGATGACGCTTCCGCGCTGCAGCACAGTCATCGGGCCGTCCTCAGCCAGCAGCACCTGCCGGACGTGGTCACCCTTGGGCAGCATCGTGATCAGCACATCGGCGTCCTGCGCGGCCTCGTTGACCGACAACACCGGTGTGATGTCGTTCTCACGTGCATGGGCAACCTGGTCGGCGGACACGTCGAATCCGCGGACCCGGTGTCCAGCCTTGGCCAGGTTGATCGCCATCGGCAATCCCATGGTTCCGAGCCCGATGAACCCGATCGTGCTGCTCATTTAATTCCCTGGCCTTTCTGTGATTGACACTCACGAGCCATCATGGATGTGCAATCAACGCACAGGCAACCGTAACTTTCGCCGACTGGCCGTGCACATTTGCACAGCGATGGGCAGCTGATCGATTCCGCCGGTCCGGCGGTCCCTCAGCCGATTAGCTGTTGTGACCTGAGACGTTGTTGTCAGGCGGCGAGCCGGCTGATGGGTGGGTGTCCGCCGAGGGCGGAGTGGCCCCGTTGAGTGTTGTAGCGGTGCAGGAATCGGTCAAGTGCTCGGGTGCGCAGGTTGTTTGAGGTCCAGGGGCGGGCGTAGGCCCATTCGTTGAGCAGGGTCCGGTTAAATCGTTCTGCTTTGCCGTTGCTCCAGGGGCAGCCGGGCTTGATGAATCTGCGTCGCAGGCCCCAGGCGGTACATACCCAGCCCCAGTTGGTGCCGCGGCGGTAGACCAGGGCGTTGTCGGTGAGTAGCCGTCGTACGGGCGTTAGCGTGGGACACGAGGACCTCCTACGGATTGAATGCCAGACACATCCACTCCGTCAGGAGGTCCTCCCCATTTCAAGCAGGCACGCCGTCAACGACCTCTCAGGTCACAACAATTAGCCGGGGCTGAGCACGACCCGTGGCCGTCACGAGTTCCGGCTGCGCAACAGCAGGAAGGCGGCGAGGCGCTGCGCCGGGGTATCCAGACTCGCGCCCACGATTCGCTCGGTCTTCTTCATCCGCATTCGTACGGTGTTGGGGTGCACGTTCAGCGTTGCCGCGGCGGCATTGACGTCACCCCAGTTCTCCAGCCAGGCCAGCAGGGTAGCCGAGAGCTCGGTGCCTTCGGCACGGTCAGCGTCGCGCAATCGCTGCAGCTCGACCTGCACCACAAACTCGACTGCCGTGGCGGCGCGACGCAGCACGATGGTGTCCCACACCTGTTCGTGCGTCGCGGCGCGGAGGTCGAGTTCACCCGCGGCTGCCAGCACCTCGTCTGCCTGCAGCCGGGCCGCGGCCAGACCCGCGGTGCCCGTCGTGATGCCGCTCGCCCCGACGGATCCGGGCGACGAGGATTCTGCGAGATCACGCAACCAGGGCCAGCCTCCCGGCCCGGCTTGTAGGCCCACGATCGCGTAGACGTGAGTACCCACGTCTACCAGCACCGGGTCCTCCCAGGACTTTTTCCGCAGAAATGTCCGCCACAGACTGATGTCTTCGCGGGCCTCGGCGGTTGAGAGCCGTTGCAATGCCACGACTCTGACCGGCCCGGTCGACAATGGGCCGTCGCCGGAATCTTCGCTGACCTCGCCGGAGAGGGCGGCTCGCAGTCGGGCGGTGGAGTACCTGCCGGCCAGCTCCAGTTCGGCGGAGAACCGCACGAGATGCAGCGCGACTGCGGTGCTGACCGCGCTCAGCCGCGCTTCGAGGTGCGGATCGAGGTCATGGTCTGAGATGGCCCAGATCGACCCGATCAGTTGGCCGCCGACGCGCAGCGGGATCACGAGCCGTGGGGCAAATCCGGGTTCTTTCACGCGCACCAGGAACGGGCGCGTCTCGCGGGCGAGTCTCTTCAAGACGCCGCTGGCGCGCAGACGGTTCAGCACATCCGAGGGCACGGCCCGGCCCATGATCGTCGAGGTGCGGGTGTCATCGGCGCGCTGGGTGGTCGCCGAGTAGGCCACCACCCGACTGTGCGCGTCTTCGATGGTGACCGGGGAGTCCAGGATCGTCGCCACGACTTCGGCCAGGCCGAAGAGCCCTTGCTGTTCAGAACCGGCGTCCCCGCCGGCTGGGGTCTGCCGGTCCAGCAACAGTCCGCGCGCGTACCAGATGAAGTGCGACCACTCCAGTTCCGCGTTCAGCGCGGCCAGCGTGACGCCCATCGCGGCACTGTGGGCGCGGGCCTCGGGGTGGATGGGCTGCGGAAGGACGACTGCGGCCGCCTCGGCGCTCGCGGCCGCGTCGACCACCTGCAGCTGCGCAGGGAGGTCGTCGGCACCGATACCGGCGATCAGGGCACCGGCGACCGGCGGTTGCTGATCCCCCCACAGATGTACCGCCGTCACCGTATGCGGACGGCCTTCGACCAAGAGCTTGACCACGCCGGGGCCGAGCGCCTCGCAGAGGTCCACGCCTTGGAACATGACCGGATTGTAAATCCCTCACACTCGGGCGTCAGTGCGGTGTCAGTTCCCAACATGGCCACAACGAACTGCAGGACAGAGGATTTGAGCCGTGAACACGCACAACTCCGTCCCGTTGAAGCGAGTCGCCGTCATCGGAGCCGGCATGGTCGGTCTGTGCACGGCCTGGCATCTACAGCAACGTGACGTCGAGGTCACTGTCATCGACCGCGACGACGTCGCTGCCGGGTCAAGCTGGGGAAACGCCGGCTGGTTGACACCCAGTATCGCCACCCCATTACCTGAGCCCGCCGTCCTGAAGTACGGCGTCCGCGCCCTTTTGAGCCACTCATCGCCGGTGTACGTGCCGCCCAGTGCGAACCCCAAATTGCTTCAGTTCCTTCTCCAGTTCGCCCGCAACAGCACCGCCAAGCGGTGGGAGAAGGCCATGAAGGCCCTCATCCCACTCAATAACGACGCCCTGGCGGCATTCGATGAGATGGAGCTCGATCTGACCGAAAAGTCAGCTCCCGCACTCCCTTTCATCGCGGCCTACCGAAGCGCGGCCGACCGCGAGGTGTTGGTGGAGGAGATCCGCCACATTCGGGCGGCGGGCCAGACGGTCAACTTCGAATTGCTGGACGGAGCCCGCGCACGGGCGCAGGAGCCCGCGTTGTCATCCGACATCACGGCCGCCATCCAGATTCTCGATGAGCGGTTCCTCAATCCGTCAGCCTTCGTTCACTCGGTCGCAGACGCCGTCATCGCTCGCGGCGGCACCATCCTGCGCGATACAGCTGTCGATCACATCGACGCCAGTGCCAGTGGCGTGCGGATCGCCGGACGGCCCTACGACGCCGTGGTGGTGGCGACCGGTGCCCGGATCAACAAACTGGTCCGGCCCTACGGCGTCAAACGCCTGGTGCAGGCCGGCCGCGGATACAGCTTCACGGTCAAGGTCGACAACCTGCCCCGGGGCCCGGTCTACTTCCCCACCCAGCGGGTGGCCTGCACGCCGGTCGGTGACCGTCTGCGGATCGCCGGAATGATGGAATTCCGCGACGTCGAAGCCCCCTTGGACCCTCGGCGCATTCGGGTACTGCGTGACGCCGCCGCCGGGTTGCTGACCGGCGCGCATCTCGACGAGCGTGAGGACGAGTGGGTCGGAGCACGTCCGTGCACCGCTGATGGTCTTCCGCTGATCGGGCGGACGACCAGTCCCAGGGTCTTCATCGCCGGAGGCCACGGCATGTGGGGCATCACATTGGGCCCGGTCACCGGAAAGCTTTTGGCCGAACAAATGACGACCGGCCGCACCCCGGGCGCGCTCAACGCCGTCAACCCCCTCCGCTAAGAGGAAGTCAACCCCGATGACCGAACTTGTCAGCATCGCTTCGACCGCCGCTCCCGCAGCGGTGGGCCCGTACGTTCAGGCCGTCGCGCACCGCGGTGTCCTGTACTGCTCCGGTTCCCTACCACTGAACCCCGCCACCGGCACGATCGACGCAACCGACATCGCCGCCGAGGCCCGTCAATGCCTGACCAACCTGGCAGCGGTGTGCCAAGCCGCGGGAACTGATCTGGACCGAGCGTTACGGATGACCGTATATACAACCAAGTTGAGATCGTTCGCCGATATCAACACCACATATGCCGAATTCTTCGAGGCGCGCTGTCCAGCTCGGACCACGATCGAAGTTGCCGCATTGCCGTTGGGGGCCACAGTGGAGATCGACGCGATCGTCGCACTGCCCTGACGATTCCGATGAGCCGGCCAGTTGTCCAGAAACAGCTGGCCGGCACAGCAGTTTTCGCGATTCGCGACTAGTTAGATTGGCATGATCCCACCGCAATGAACGCCCACGCGAGCCGGCCGCCCGCGCCCCTCATCGAAGCTTCGGGACCACATATCGACGTCAACCTCGACGCCATTGCGCACAACGTCGGCCTGTTGCGCGAGCACGCTGGCTCCGCCGCGGTGATGGCGGTCCTCAAGGCCGACGGGTACGGTCACGGCGCTGTGCGAGTGGCGCAGGCCGCACTGACGGCCGGCGCCGGCAGCCTTGGCGTCGCCACCCTCGGCGAAGCCTTGGCGCTGCGCCATGGCGGAGTCACCGCCCCGGTATTGGCCTGGCTGCATCCTCCCGGCCCGGATTTCGCGGCAGCGCTGCGTGCGGATGTGCAGGTTGCGATCTCCTCCGCTCGCCAACTCGACGAGCTCTTGGCAGCGGTGTACCGTACCCGGATCACGGCGTCGGTCACGGTGAAAGTCGACACCGGTATGAATCGCAACGGCGCTGGGGCAGCAGAATATTCGACATTGTTGACTGCGGTGGCGCGGGCTTCGGCAGCCGGGGCGATACGAGTACACGGATTGATGTCCCATTTGTCCCACGGCGACGATCCGACCCATCCCGCCAACGACATTCAGGCCCAACGCTTGGTCGAGATGCGCGCGCAAGCCAAGCGCCTCGGGGTGAACTACGAGATAGTCCACCTGGCGAATTCAGCGGCCACTATGAGTAGACCGGACCTGGCGTTTGATCTCGTCCGCCCCGGAATCGCCGTATATGGTCAGACACCGCTCCCGCAACGGGGTGACATGGATCTGATCCCGGCCATGACCCTGAGTTGCCCGGTCGCGCTCGTCAAGCCGATGGCGGCGGGAGAGGGCGTGTCCTACGGCCATGCCTGGATCGCTCGGCGGGATACCAATGTTGCACTCCTCCCGATCGGCTACGCCGACGGCGTCTTCCGGAGCCTCAGCGGTCGACTCGAAGTCCTGATCAACGGCAAACGACGGCCGAGCGTCGGCCAGATCTGTATGGACCAGTTGGTGGTCGACATCGGCACCGACCACGATGTGGCCGTCGGCGACCAGGCGATCCTGTTCGGGCCCGGCGATGCCGGCGAACTACGCCCGCAGGACTGGGCGGATGCGTTGGACACCATCAGCTACGAGATCGTCAGCAGTCCACGGGGGCGGCTAACTCGCAGATACCGGGGAGGCGGTTGCCCCGGTAAGGTGCCCTCGTTGATCCCCAAATCTCGCGCCGTAGCGGCGATCGATTTATCGGGACAATCCAATACCAGCTTCACCGCCTCGTCCCGATACTCAGGCGAAAACTTTCGACGTGAATGAGACACAACTTCCTCCTGCAGTAAACAAACCCTACGAAGGATCACTGTCCGTGACGACCCAGGCACCCCAGACCGCCGTGGCCGGTGATCCAGGAAGCCGCCAAGGTGGGCCTCTAGTCTCTCTCCCCCCCCGAACTGTTCGCTCAGCAGGCCGCTGAACCCAGCGGGCTTGGCATGTTGACGTGTTCGAGGAACCGTTCTGGGGTGACGCGGGTATCGCGCTGTCCATCCTGGGCACCGGCCCTTGCTGCAGCGGCCTTGACGGGCACCGGAACTCCCGAGCCGATTGAATCGCCTGTAGGCGTTACGCGGCTGGCTTCGTCTTACAATTGCACGATGAACAGCGGCTGCGGATTTCACGTGGCCGCAAAAGCTTCGGACTAATCAGGAAGTGGTATGCAGGCCCGTCCCATCGATCGATCGTTCGTGGTCGACAGTTGGCGCCGGAGTCGCGCCGCTGGCGTCGATCCCGCCGGTCGCGCTCCTGAGTCGCTCACCACTGGTGACCTGTCCCCGGAACTGCTGCAGTTGGCGAAGCCAGTGGTCCGGACCTTGATGCTTGACGCAACCGCCGACGCGCATATCATCGTGGCACTCTTCGCAACTGATGGCACAATGATGTGGGTAGAAGGCGACGCTGCTACGCGCCGACGTGCCGAGGCGATGAATTTCGAGCGCGGCGCGAATTGGAGTGAGACGGCCGTCGGAACCAGTGCGCCAGGCACTGCTCTCCTCCTAGATCGTGAGGTTCAGATTCGCGGCACGGAACACTACGTGGAGACGGCGCGGACGTGGACTTGTAGCGCGGTACCGTTCCATGATGTTAGGACAGGTGCTCAACTAGGAGCCATAGATGTCACGGGCGATTCAACGGCGGCATCGCCTCTGATCATCGCGCTCCTGCGGGCCACGGCCCTTGCCGTTGAAGGGCGCATTGGCTTGCACTCATCTCCTGCAGCGGTCAACCCTTTGTCGGACCCTCGCATCGAGGTACTGACAGGCCGACCATGTTGGAAGGCGACTGACTCCCAGGGCAATCGATTAGTGGCTCCGCTGACTCGGCGGCACGCAGAGATGCTCCTCTTGTTGAGCCGACATGACACTGGGCTCAGCGCTGAAGAGTTCGCTGTGTTACTGGACGAACGCGACCTCGACCCGGTGACCGTCCGAGCGGAGATGTCGCGCCTTCGTCGCATCGTGGGAGCGAACATCATCCGGTCGTCTCCGTACCGTCTATGTCGCCCAGTCGTAAGCGACATAGACACCGTCCTCAAGGCGTTGACGCTTGGTGAGGTGGCGTACGCGCTCTCCCATTACTCTGGCCCGCTGCTGCCGCGCTCTCAATCTCCTGTCATTTCAGAACTGCGTAATGAGCTCTCCCGAACCATCCGTGACGCCGTAGTAGCGTCCGGAGATGTCAACCTGCTCCGTCGGTGGCTCGAGCTACCTGACGCGCGCAACGACGCCGCCGCTTGGCGGGCGCTGCGGATGCGCGCGCGGTCTAACTGGTCCGCTCCCGGGCCCCCGTAACTCACCTGACGCTCCGTACAGCCAGCCTTGCTCCGATGAGGCTCTGTTGGCCATCGCTGTGGATGAGGATGTCGGCGTCATCGGCGTTGATGACGATGTACTGATGAGAACGCCCCGCTCGCCTGTGGCGAGCGGGGCGTTGGTGATCTTGGTGACGGGTTCCTCGCCTTGTTGACGTGGTGGTCGTCGTGGTGATGCGGATTGGGTTCAGTCGGTTGCTGTTTCGCTGATGGCGATGCGGGCGGACTTCTCCCCGACGATGGAATGCCCGGAGGCGAACGCGGCAGTCAGGGCGTGCAGGGCGAGGTTGTTGACGAGGAATTGTCAATACCTGTGGATCGGGGTGTTTTAGGCGACCTCCGTTCCGGTGTGCTGATCGCCGTCTGACGGTGCTGTTGGCGGGGTGATGTCGGCGGGACGTTCGAGCAGTTTGCCTTTGTGGAAGACCGCGCCAGCGCGGACGAGAGCGACCAGGTGTGGGGCGTTGACGGCGCGCCATCGAGCCTGGGCAGCGTCAATGAGCTTGTAGGCCATCGCCAGACCAGCCGCCCGTGACCCCGGCCCCTTGGTCACCTTGGTTCTCAAACGCACTGTGGCGAAGGTGCTTTCGATCGGATTCGTGGTGCGCAGATGGATCCAATGCTCGGCCGGATAATGGTAGAACTCCAGCAAGGTGTCGAGGTCGTCGGTGATCTTGGCGGCCGCTTTCGGGTACTTGGCGCCGAAGTCGACTTCGAACGCCTTGACCGCAAGCTGCGCCTTGTCGATATCCTCGGCGTTATAGATCTCCTTGAGCGCCGCCAACGCAGACGGATGCGCTGTTTTCGGTAGTGCGGCAAGAACATTGGATTGCTTGTGGAACCAACAGCGCTGCTCTTTGGTGGCCGGGAACACCTCCCGCACCGCCCTCCAGAACCCGAGCGCACCGTCACCGACAGCCAGCACCGGGGCGGCCATGCCGCGCCGTTTACAGTCGCGCAGCAGATCAGCCCACGACTCGGTGGATTCCCGGTACCCGTCGGTGATCGCCACCAGCTCCTTGCGGCCATCAGCGCGCACCCCGAGCATCACCAGCAGACACAGCTTTTCCTGGTCCAGGCGGACCTTGAGGTGGATGCCGTCGACCCACAGATACACGTAATCGGTGCCCGAGAGATCGCGGGCGGCGAACGTGCGGGCCTCGTCTTGCCACTGGCTGGTCAGCCGAGTGATCGTTGACGCGGACAACCCCGCCCCCGAGCCGAGGAACTGCTCCAACGCCGGGGTGAAATCGCTGGTCGAGAGCCCATGCAGGTACAGCAGCGGCAACACCTCGCTGATCTGCGGGGACTTACGCGCCCAGGCCGGCAGGATCGCTGAGCAGAACCGCCGACGCTGGCCGGTGTCGGGGTCGACACGGCGGTCGTTGACCCGAGGCGCTTTCACCTCGACCGCGCCGGCGGCGGTCAGCACCTCACGGGCCTTGTGATAGCCGTTGCGCACCACCAGGCGGTGGCCGTTGTCGTCGAGCTGATCGGCGAACTGCGCCACATACGCGGCGACCTCGGCCTGCAACGCCGCGGCCAGCATCTGCCGAGCCCCGTCGCGGACAATCTCATCCAACAACGACCGACCAGCACCGCCGGCATCGCCGTTGGCGTCCTGGGCATCGTGAACTACCGTGAGCATGGGCGTACCTTCCCAACCAGCGCGCCAACGCCGGTCTTGATCGAATACCTGATTCCGTGAAGATCATCCTCGGGAAGGTGCGCCCACTTTCACGCCGCCCCACCGAGGCTCATCCACAGGTTTCGATCATTGCTCGTTGTTGACCGCACGGGCGTCCTCGGCAGGAGTGAGGTCGGTGATCGAGAGCTGACCGGCAACCTGGTCGCCGTCGGCGTCGGTTCCGTAGAGGGCGTGATAACCGATACGTTCGTCCTCACGCAGTTGCTCATGATGGGCAGCGGCGGTCAACGCCAGGTAATCAATCCCTGTCGTTGGCGGTGGGGTCTCGACGGTCTCGGGTCGGGCTTTCGGGTGTGCGCGGCGGGTGATGGTGTGCGGCACCGCAAACCCGAAACTCTGCTCGCGGTGGTGGGGTTGCCCCCTGATGGTGGACACCTGACTGGTGGGACTGCTGGTCCCGCGGGAAGGATGTCCGTATGTCGGGCAAGCGGAAGAAGTACACCCCGGAGTTTCGGGAGCAGGCGGCCCGCTTGGTGATCGAGACGGGCCAGGCTCCCGCTATGGCGGTACGCCATCACCTGGCACAAAACGAAGTAGCAACACACCACCCCTTCCGTTCACCGAATTAATGGTCAGGTTGGATGAGATGAGTACGCAGTTCATCAGGGAGGAAAACAGTGTCTGACAGTTCTACCGCCGCGACGAACAAAATGGCGTTGTGGAAGAAGCTGCTCATCGGTGTGGGCGTGTTCTTCGTCGCCATGGTGATCCTGGGACTGCTCGTCGGTGAGGACACCGCCGAAGACGAGGGAAAGGGCACGTTCACCGAGCCGACGACCAGCGAGCCGACCACCAGCGAGTCGGAGACCCCTGAGCCCGCTACTCCGCTTCAGCCCGAGCCCGAAGCCGCCGAGGAGTCGGAAGCCCCCACCACCGAGGCGGCACCCGAACCCAAGGGGTTGACCGACGCTGACATCGCCCGCGAGGCAGAGGCATACATCAAAATGAACTGGGGCATGGGAACCGACCAATCATGGCAGTCCTTCGAGTGCACGGCGGGAATGACGTGCTGGCAGCCCTACGTCGTCGGCTTCGAGTTCGCCAACGGCATTCTGCGCCCCACACTTCAAATCGACCGCTCGTCAGCAGTTATCTGTAACGGGCCGCGCTGATCGGGATGTTTGAGCAGTTCGATCCGTTGAAGACATGTGTAAGCCGCGGAGGACGCGGCTGTTCCTTGGTGTACATGTAACCGACGGCGCTGGTGGCGCTGCGTGCTGTCTCATTGCCCAACTGACGTCGGAGATTCGGGACAATCGCTGTGAGACAAGAAACGAGACGCTCCCTGACGCGCCCTCGATCTGGGGCGATGGACCGGAGGGCTGGTCGCCGATTGGCTGTCTCTTTCTCTAGAAACGAGACGGATAGATTGCCGCCGCTACAACTCACAGTCGCCAGGCGCGAAAATCACGGCCTGGCGTCTGCGTTGATCTGTCTACTTTGGTGAGGAATCGCGGGCTGAGGCTGACTGGCCTCCGGGGCGCACGCGTCGATGTGCTTTGAGGAAGTCATCGACGATGTGTTCGCAGTGGTGCCGGCTCATGGTGTGGAGTCCGGTCATGCGTGCGAACGCGAGTGGTCCGACGAGTTGGCACATAGCGAGTTCGATGTCGAAGTCGTCAAGCTCGTCGCGCGTTTGGGGGCTCTGGAGGATGGCGTCGAACGGCTGTCGGTATTGGTCGACGACCTTCGTTCGCAGTGTGTTGGTGTGGCCGGCCTCGTCCCCACTGCTGGGCGTAGGCCCCAGGGATAGCCAGGCCAGGGTGGTGAGGTGAAGGGGCGCGTCGGCGAAGAGCGATGCCTGACGGCTGAGCAGTTCGATCAGCTGCTCTCGCAGAGGAACTGAGCGGGGAGGCGGTGGGGTGACCTGGGGCAGGAGTCGCTCGAAGGTGGCAGCGAGAAGATGGGAGGAACTGTTGAAATGGCGGTAGAGGGTGGTTCGCGCGACCTTCGAGGCCTTGGTGACAGCGTCGATCGTGACCGCCTCGACCCCGCCCGTGCTGAGCAGATGAGCCGCGGCGTCGAGCAGACGGGTTCGTGACCGCGCGCGGCGTGGATCGGCGTCGTCGTCGGGCGATGCGTCTTCGCTCAACGCCGTATCCGTCGACTGAATTGTATGGCCGTTCCGACTCGCATCAGGTTATGGTACCAACGGTAGCGTAGCGATACTGCGCGTCCCATAATCGTGGCTGGTCGCGTCGGCGTGCGCCGCACCCTCGACTGGCCCGCCCCGCGAGAGGCCGAGGACCGCCGATGACGACAGCCGAATCGATCAAAGAAGATCGCTTCGCCGAGGCGCTCCGTAAGCGAGAGATCATCCTTGACTGCACCGCGACGATCGCTTCCAGTGGCGGATACGACGCGGTGAAGATGCGCGCAGTTGCCGATAGCGCAGGGATCGCGGTCGGCACCCTCTACCGCTTCTTCCCGTCGAAGCCGCACGTACTGGTAGCCGTCCTGGCGCGTGAATTCGAACGTATTGGCGCTGAACGAGACTGGACCGCCACAGCGGAAACATCACGAATACGTTTGGCGCAGTTGAACACTCGCCTGTGTCAGGAATGGCGCGCTCGGCCTGCGCTGACCGAGGCCGTGACCCGCGCATTCGTGTTCGCCGATGACAGCGCAAGCGCGGAGGTGGACCGCGCGGCAGGGGTCATCGAGCACCTGATTGGGCTGGCAATCGCTGGCGGGGAACCGAACCCAAGACATCACAGGCTGGCCGCCCTGGTCAGTGATATCTGGTTGGCCAGCCTAATCGCCTGGGTCCGGCACAGCATGTCCGCCGAGGACGTCGCGCTCCGACTGGAGCGCAGCGTCGCGTTGGTCGTCAGCGACAAGGAGTAGCCGTGCAGAACGCATTTCGAAGCGATGTTACGAGAACGATACTATCGGTAGCGTACCGATACTGATAGTATCGTTGCCGTTGCTCGGCGAGAGAGGTCTGATGATCACCCAGTGGATCGAAGCCTGCGAGGTCCAGCGCGTCAGCTTGGTCGGCGGTTTGGTGCTCAATCTCGAGGACTACAACGAGTTGGTCGTCACACGGCCACTGAGGTTGTCACTGCCCCCGGTGGGGGCGTATCCGGCCGAAGACGTGATCGTCGATCCGAATGACGTGCCGGATCATCAGCGTCCGTTGCTGAATTTCGCCGGTAGCGTGTGCACGCTTGCCAGCTGCGACGATGACGGCACCCTGCGTGTCGAGTTCTCCAACGGCTACGGCGTCACGGTGGCTCCCGATGAGTGCTTCACGTCGTGGGAGCTGTACGGCAAACGCCACGGTTACATGGCCTGTCTACCCGGTGGCCGGGTCCGCGTCGTGCGCCATGATGTGCCCGAGAATGACCTGGTTGCCGACCGCCCTGCGGTGCGCCCTTGAGCGTCGACGGCAACGAAGCGGACGCGCACAACGACGACGCCGCTACTCGGTTGCGCGAACGCGCCATTTCGGCTGCCAAGACCTCCGGCGAATACAGCGAGCGTCTCGGCGCGTTGGCTCGTTTCACTGTGCGGCACAAGGCGTTGGTGATCGGCGCCTGGGTTGGACTGGCGGTGATTCTGGCCCTGCTGTTCCCGCAACTGGAAACGGTGGTGCAGAAGCAGTCGGTGCAGCTGATCCCGCAGGATGTCGGGTCCTTCCAGACCCTCGACCGGATGAGCGAGGCCTTCGGCGAGCAGGGCTCCAAGACCATGTTGTTTGTGGCGATGGAGGACCAGTCGGGCATGACGCCGTCGGCGCGGCAACGCTATACCGACCTGGTGTCGCGGCTGCGGGCCGACACCGAGCACGTGCTTCTCGTTCAGGACCTGCTGGCTGATCCGGTGACCGCCGCTCAGGCGCTCAGCGAGGACGGCAAGGCCTGGTATCTGCCGGTCGGGGTGGCCGGCACGCTCGGTGACCCTGCGGCCGCCGAGTCGGTCACCGCGGTCCGCGCCATCGTCGCCGAGGCCTTCGACGGCTCGTCGACGACGGCGAAGGTCACCGGGCCGCCGTCGACGTTCAGCGACCAGATCGCCGAGGCCGAACACGATCTGCTGTTCATCTCCATCGCCACCGCGGGGCTGATCGCGCTGATCCTGCTCATCGTCTACCGGTCGGTGTTCACCGCGCTGTTGCCCCTGCTGGTGATCGGCATCAGCCTGGCCGTGGGGCGCGGACTGCTCTCCGCACTCGGCGAGCTGGGTATGCCCGTGTCGCAGTTCACCGTGGCCTTCATGACGGCGATCCTGCTGGGCGCCGGCACCGATTACACCGTCTTCCTGATCAGCCGCTACCACGAACAACGCCGGGCGCAGGTCGCCCCCGATCAGGCGGTGGAACACGCCACCGCCAGCATCGGCCGCGTCATCCTGGCCTCGGCCGCCACGGTCGCGTTGGCGTTCGCCGCCATGGTGTTCGCCAACTTGAGCGTGTTCGCCGGGATGGGACCGGCCTGCGCGGTAGCCGTCCTGGTCGGATTCGCCGCCACCGTGACACTGTTGCCACCGGTGCTGTCGCTGGCCGCGAAACGCGGTATCGGCGAACCCAAGTCCGACCGCACCCGGCGTTACTGGAACTCGGTGGCCGTGGCGGTGGTGCGCAAACCGGTGCCACTGCTGCTCGTCAGCTTGGCCATCCTGCTGGCACTCTCAGCGGTCGCCATGACGATCACGTTGAGCTACGACGACCGCAAAGGACAACCCGACACCACCGCCAGTAACGAGGGCTATCAGCTGTTGGACCGGCACTTCCGCAAGGACATCGTCATCTCCGAATTCCTCCTCGTGGAGTCTCCGACCGACATGCGCACCGGCATGGGACTGGCCGACCTCGACGAGATGGCCTCGCGCATCGCGCAGATCCCCGGCGTGTCCAAGGTGTCCGGGGTCACCCGCCCCACGGGAGCCCGCCTGGAACAGGCCCAACTGGGCTGGCAGAACGGACAAATCGGCGACAAGATGGCCAGCGCGGTGGACGACGGCAACGCCCGCAAGGACGACCTGGCCAAGCTCACCGGCGGCGCCGACCAACTCGCCGGCGGCCTCGCCCAACTCGATACCACCCTGCGGACCGCCCTGACCCCACTGACGGGAATCCTCGACCAGGCCCAGACCGCCGGACAACAGGTGGACCAGTTCCGGCCGCTACTGAACCAACTCTCGGCCACCGCACCGGCGGTCGACCGGGCGCTGCGTTCTGGTCCGGGGCTGCGCCCCCTCGCCGAGCAGGCCGACGGCGCCATCGCCACCATCGACCCCCTGGTGGGCGCCCTGAACACCTCGCCGTGGTGCGCGACCACACCGCAGTGCGCCCAACTCCGTGACCAAGTCCAAGTCCTCGCGACGCTGCGCAACGCCGGGTTCTTCACCCAGGTCGCCGGGCTCGGCGATCACCTCGGCGAGAACGCATCCGTGGCCGACACCGTGGCCAGCTTCCAGACCGCGGTCACCTCGCTGGACAACGCGTTCGGCGCACTCGGTGACCCCGCCGACCTGGCCGGTAACATCCGCCGACTCCAAGACGGCATCAGCCAACTCGCCTCCGGCGCCCAAGCTCTGGCCACCGGTGTGCACACCCTGGCTGACAGCAACATCGAGATGCTCAGCGGGATGAGCCAGATCGCCACCCAGCTGCAGAACTCGGCGCGCGCCAGCACCGGCTCCGACTCCGCCAGCGGCTTCTTCCTGCCTCCCGACGCCTTCGAGAATCGACAGTTCGCTGACGTCGCCAAACAATTCCTCTCCCGTGACGGCAAGACCGCCCGGTTCCTCATTGAATCCAGCAACGACCCCTACAGCGCGGCCGCCGTGAACTTGTCCCACGAAATGGTCGCCGTCGCCGAGGGCGCCCGGCCCAACACCTCGCTGGCGGAGGCACGAATCTCGGTTGCCGGATTCCCGGCGGTCAACTCCGACATTCAGCGCCTGCTGACCGCCGACTTCATCCAGCTGGCCGCCTCCACCCTCCTCGTCGTGGGTCTGATCCTGGTGTTGCTGCTGCGCGCACTGCTCGCCCCGCTCTACCTGCTGGGCACCGTGGTGCTCAACTACGCCGCATCGCTGGGCATCGGGGTGCTGGTCTTCCAATGGGGACTAGGCTACGAAATCGCCTGGCCCGTACCACTACTGGCGTTCATCGTCCTGGTCGCCGTGGGCGCGGACTACAACATGCTGCTGGTGTCGCGACTCAAGGAGGAATCCACCCGTAACTTCCGCGTCGGGGTCCTTCGCACCGTGGCCACCACCGGATCGGTGATCACCTCAGCTGGCATCATCTTCGCGGTCAGCATGTTCGGGCTGATGGTCGGCTCCATCGCCATCATGATCCAAGCCGGATTCATCATCGGCTGCGGCCTGCTGCTGGACACCTTCATCGTGCGCACGCTCACCGTCCCCGCCATCGCCGTCCTGCTCCGCGAGGCCAGCTGGTGGCCACACCGCCCCATCACCATTCGATCCGGCTAGCCCCCGACACCGAGGCCTACAGTGTGCAGCGGTCGAGGAACTCGGTGACCCACGATGCTGCCGATGGTCGCGACGTTCGCCTCGGCGGTGGTGGGCCGACGACTGTACGTTCCTTCAAGCTGATCTAGTGGACTTTTATGCATCTGGTGATCGTGCTCGGGCGCAGCCGTCGCCTTGTGGGACGGCGTGAGAGACCTTAAGAGCGGTTCGTCGTCGAATCGGTCGCCACGCCAAGCGGCCTCACCCATCGATTTTTCAACCGGGTAGCGACCGTGCAACTGCGGGCGTACACGCAAGGCGCGGAGGTGACCCTACCCGGCAGCCGAGACAGGCTGTGATCACTCTCGTTTCTTTAAAACAGACGGACTTGCAACGACCTGAACGTGGTCCTCATTAGAGGGATGGCTCCGAGGTCGTCTGACCGTCGCACCTTCCAGGCGACGTCGTAGCGGTCGAGATCCTGACGGCACCGCTTGAACTCATCGCCGACGCCTTGCCTCGCACCGCTACCACGACACACGTAGCCAGCTCCCGGGCAACTAACGTCCCATGCGTCACTATCTTCACTGTGGCCACAGTGAAGGAACACGCCCTCCGACCCACGCGGACCGATGGGGGCCATTCGAGTCGTCGGGACGCGGAGCGGCATGCGCGCAACTCGCCCCAGGGCCAGAGTAGGGCGCGACACGCATCATATCGGCAGTTCAGAACCATTTACACATGTATACTTGCAACATGCTAAGCAACGCAGAATTGTCGACCCGGCGCACGGCGCGCCTCCGTAAGGGTGTAGGAAAAACCGTGCAGTATTTCCGCCATGGTGGTTCCGGTGGAGCTGGCGAGACAGCTCGTGGCCCTGCATCGTCTGGCGTTGGCGAGGCTGCTCGGCGAGATTGGCGTGGCGTTCGATGCGTCGCTGGCGCGGTGGTATCCGGTATTTCCCAACCCGATGCAGATTCAGGGCGGGACGTTGTGCCAGGACGTACGCAGTCACGTGCTGGCGATGAACGGCATCGACGCGCAGAGCGCGAAGGCCCCGGCGCCGCCACTAGCGCCAAAGGGCGCCTCATGCGGGCCGGGGTCGACGTTGCGGATGTCCACAGGACCGAGTTCGTCGGTGCGCATCGGCGATGCGGGGATGGCGTGGGCTCGGGTGCGCCACATCAGCCCGCAACGAGCCGCCGATATCGGCGCGTTACCCCCGCAGTCGATGCCCAAGTCCAAGCCGGGCAAGCAGATGTCGCTCGACGCCGGCGAGCCCGTGGACCAGCGGGTGTTTGGTCCGGCGGGGATCGGCGACGATTACGAGCTGATTGTGTACTGGTGGGAGACCCCGGGCCGGTTGTCGGTGGGTGGTGCCATCTTGGCGGTGGTGGCCGATCTGGACACCAACGAGGAGCGGATCCTGGGGTTCGAGCCGTTGCCGCTGGCGATTCGGCCGAAGACCGTTGCCGAGCAGCAGATCGTGGCCGAGGACGACGAGGAAGTGCACGACGACTTCAAGAAGTTCTTGCCGGGGAATGCTCCCGAGACCGGGGAAGCCGAGGCGTAGACGATGAGCTGGTACCGGCCGGGCGCGTGTGGGGACGAGGTGGTCGGTGATGGCGTCGGTAGAGGTGTTCGGCACACGGGTCCGCCAGGCCCGGGTGTTGCGGCGTCTGTCAGGCACCGCGGTGATGGATCATCTGGGTTGGCGCTCTCCGCGCCAGACGCGGTTGGAGCAGTCCGAGACCGCGGCCCTGCAGTCCGCCGATTTCGATCGGCTCACAGCGTTGTTGCGTTTCCCACCAACGTTTTTCACGACCGCCCCGGCGTCGCGGGTGACGGCGCGGGATTTGCTGTTCCGGGCGCCCAAGTCCACCACGGTCACCGAGAAGGAGTACCTGGCGGTGTTCGCCAACGTCGTCGGTGATCTGCTCGGGCAGCTCAATGCGGTGGCCAAGCTGCCCCCGGTGCTACTGGAGCCATTGCCGGCGGGCACCGATGTGGTGACCGCGGCCGCGCAGGCCCGGCGCTGGCTGGGGGTGGCACCCGGGGTGCCGATCAAGTCGCTGACCTACGAGCTGGAAGCGGCCGGGGTGCCGGTGGTCATGCGGATGAAGCACTCACGCTCCACCGGCGTGGTGGACTGGGACACCGATGAGGACGGGCCGGCCGGGTTGTTGACCGAGAAGCATCTGGGGTGCTCGGCGCGGACCGGGGAGTATCGGGAACGGCCGCTGGTGTTGTTGCGGGCGTTGGATTCTTGGGAGCGCACCCGCTGGACGGTCGCCCATGAGATCGGGCATTTGTTGTTGCACCGTTATGGCGATGTCAGCGATGACCAGGAGCGCGAAGCCTCCCGGTTCGCCTCGGAGTTGTTGGCGCCGGCCGAAGTGCTGGCCCGGGAGGTGCCGCCGGTTCCCACGCTCAGCGATCTGGTCGATGCGAAGGTGAGGTGGCGGATTTCGCTGGGGGCGTTGATTATTCATCTTCGTGAGTCGAAGCTGATTGATGAGGTCCGGGCCGATACGTTGCAGCGTCAGCTCTACACGCGGATCAACTCCGAGACCGGGCACACCTGGGGCAAGACCGAACCGGGCTGGAATGCCCGCACCCCGGAGCGGCCTCGGCTGCTGCGCCGGTGGATGGAGGAATGCTATGGCTCGGTCAGCGTGGAGGCTTTGGCCGCCCACGACCTGATCTATCCCACAGACTTGTTGGCCGACATCCTGGCCGGCCAGCGTGAGGCCCCCGCCAGGGTTGCCGCGGCCCCGGAAACCGCTTCGGCGGTGCTCGATGACGAGGCGATCCTGGACCGCGGGGACACGGTGGTGCAGCTGCGCCGGCCTCGCCGGCAGGCCTAGCACGGGATTGCGGGGGCGGATCGGGGATGGCACGGACACAACGGATCGCGCTGACCGATGCCCCGGACACCTACACCGTGCTGGGCCCTGATCACCTGCCGATCGAGGCGGCCGAGGAGTACCTGCAGTTCCTGCGCGATGACGGGTCCTCGCCGAACACGGTGAAGGCGTATGCGGCGGGCCTGGCGGCGTGGTGGACGGTGCTGGAACACACCGGCACCGACTGGCAGGACATCAGTACGAGCTTGTTCGGGCAGTTTCTGGCCTACCTGCGCACCGGGGACCTGCCGGGGACCGCCCGGATCGGGGCCCCCGAGGTGTGGCTGGGCACGGCGAGCACCCAGCTGCGGGCCGCGGCGGTGCTGGCGTTCTACCGCTACCACGCTGATGCCCATGGGCTGGCAGGCCCGTATCAGCGGCTGTTCACCAGCCACGGCAAGCGATCACGGTCACGGTATATCCCGATGCTGGCCGGGGTCGGCGCACCGCGCTCCAAGGACCGGCCCATCTACACGGTGCGCAGCGGAAACAAGTCCGCCACTCCGGTGCTGCTGCCCACCCAAGTGGCTGCGATCCTCGATGGCTGTGCCACCCAGACCGGACAGGACTGGTCGGGGCCGCCCTCGGGGCTGCGGGACCGGCTGTTGTTCGCGGTGCTCGCCGAGACTGGGATGCGCCTGGGTGAAGCGCTATCGTTGCGGCACCACGATTTTCATATCGGTGCCGGTGGGACACCGTTCATCGACGTGGCCTCCCGTCAAGATCATCCGCGCGGGGCCCGCGGCAAGACGCTGCTGGCCCGGCGTATCTACATCGGTGACGACTTGGAGGCGCTGTATTCGGCCTACGTGTGGCATCTGGTCGACCAGGGCGCCGATCTGGAAGTGCCCGACCTGGACACTCACTTCGTCTTCGTCAATCTCACCCACGGGCAGCGTTTCCGGCCCATGCGTGCCGAAACCGTCTACGCCAAAATCGATTCGGTGACCAAACGTGCCGGCGGGCTGTTACCCGACCGGTGGTCACCGCACTGGCTGCGCCACACCCATGCCACCGCGCTGCTGCTTTCCGGGGCCCCGCCGCACGTGGTGATGCGCCGCCTGGGCCACGCCGATATCCAGACCACGCTCTCGACCTACGGATGGGTCACCGAGGACGCCGAGATGCGCACCCTGGCGCAATGGCGCAGCTACGTCGCTGGCTGGAAAGGGCTGCACCATGACCACACCGACTGACCCGCCCGCACCCACGCTGGCCCCCGCCCCCGCGGCGGGGTCATGGGCGATCCAGTGGGCCCAAGTCCCCCCGCCGTGGCACCGACCGGTCTATGCGATCTACAGTGCTCCGTTCGATCAGGTGTTTCTGCGCAACCAGTTCTACCTGCAAGCACACCGCGCCGGAGCCGCGCACGATTTCGCCCCGGACGCCCCTGCTCGGTTCGGCGACGAGATCGCCTGGTGGGTCTGGACGTGCTGGGACCAGCAGCTACGCAAGATCGAACCCTCCCTGCTGGCCTGGCTGACCCGCACCCTGCCGGCCGCGATCGACGAACACCGCACCCGCACCGGAAGGGCACCGGTTAGCATCGCCGACCTGGACCCCAACGCCGTGCTCCGCCAGGCGGTCTTGACCTTTCAGCGCCGCAACATGCGGCTACCCTCGGCGGGATCGCGGCGCAACATCCGCCACGTCATCGAGCATCTGCACCTGTGGGTATCGGTACGCTGCACCGATACCCCGTGGTGGGAACACGACATCTGGGATCTGCGCACCGACCCGCGCATCCCGCGCCGCGACCACGAACCCCGCCACGACACCGCCGTGCGGCTGCGCGATATCGAACCGGCGTGGCTACGCGAAGGGCTGCGGTTCTGGCTGCGCAGCGCGTTGACCTACGACCTGCTGGTCTGGTCCTCGGCCGCCGACCGGGCCCGCAACTTGGGCTCGCAACTCGGCCGGTTCGCCCGTGACCACGGCCATCATGATGATCCGCTGATCAGCACCGATCCTGATCAGCTGCGCACAGTGTTCCTCGACTATCTCGAGTACCTGCGGTCCCCAGCCGCGGCCACCCAGTCTGAGCGCCTCACCCCGGATACCGTGGCCACCCTGCAAGCCCAAACCCAAGCGTTCTACACATTCATGCACGACAATGCCGCCGACGCGGCGACCGCGACGGCCAACCCCCGCTGGCGCGATATCACGCTGACCCACACCGCGCTGTGGTCACCACTGCACGCGCCCAAACAGCGCCGCCGCGAACGTGAACTCACCTGGTATGCCACCGCAGACCTGCAGCGCATGCTCACCTATCTCGACGTCCTGGCGGCCCCCGCCGGGCACAAAGTGGTGCTGACCAAAGCCGACGGCACGATCACCATTGCCGCCGGCCTCGGTGACCCCCAGGCTGCCCGGATCTGGCTGCTACAGGCCCTGACCGGGCGCCGGGCCTCGGAAATCCTGATGCTCGACCATGATCCGTTGCAAGCCATCCCGGGCCAGGAACGCCCCACCGACGCCGATCCAGACACGTTCGTGGCCCGGCTGCGCTACCAGCAGACCAAAGTCGACGACGTCATTCCCACCATCCTCGTGGAGCAAGCCATCGTCGATATCGTCACCGAGCAGCAGAGCTGGCTGAAGACGACATACCCCGACCTGGCGCCCCGATACCTGTTCCTCGGCGTGAAGAATCAGCACCGCGGCCAGCAGCCCCGTTCCTACAACACCTACCGCACATCGCTGGCCAAGCTCGACGACTGCCACGACCTCACCGACAGCGCCGGGCGACCACTGCGCTTCACCCAAACCCATCGGTTGCGCCACACCCGGGCCACCGAACTGCTCAACGACGGTGTCCCGTTCCACGTCGTGCAGCGCTACCTCGGTCACAAGAGCCCTGAGATGACCGCTCGCTACGCAGCCACCCTGGCTGCCACCGCCGAAGCAGAGTTCCTCAAGCACAAGAAGATCGGTGCCCACGGCACCGATATCTCCATCAGCCCCAGCGACATCTATGAGATGACGCAGCTCGGTGCCCGCACCGACCGGATCCTGCCCAACGGTGTCTGCCTGCTGCCGCCGCTCAAACAGTGCGACAAGGGCAATGCCTGTTTGGGCTGCGGTCACTTCGCCACCGACGCCACCCACCTCGATGAGCTGCGTCAGCAGCACGCCGCGACCGAAGCGCTGCTGGCCGCCCGCCGTGACCAGTATCGCCGACGAAGCGGACGCGAACTCGGTGAGGACAACATCTGGGTGATCGAACGACGCCGTGAACTGCGATCGTTGGAAGCGATCATCGAACGCCTGTCGGCTACCGGAGACGAAGAGGCGGTATCCGGAGCCGGCACCGGGGTGGGAAAGCGCCTGCCGCTGCTACAGATCCAAACCCGTGGCGCCCATCAGTCCGCCCTCGATAAGGCCCAGCAACCCCGCACCACGGCTCAATGACCGCTGCCCGCTCCACCGCCGGCCTCAGAAAAGCCAGCGCCAAAAGCCGCAACGACGCCCGCCGCAAGATCAGAAAAGCGCTACGCGAGATGCAACGCGCCGGAATGACGATCAACCCCAACGCAGTCGCCCGCCACGCAGGGGTCGCCCGCAAAACGATCTACAACCACACCGACCTCTTCGACGAAATCCGCGCCGCCTCCGCGATACCACGGCCAACGATCGCCGCAACCGAATCCGAGGCGCCCATCCGCGGATCCTCGGTGGATGCCGCTCTGCGCCAACAACTGCGGACACAGAAGCGCCAATACGACAACGACATCGCCGCTCTCAAAGCCGAAATCAAGGAACTCAACCAGCAGCTCGCGGCCGCTCACGGCGAGATCCACCGCCTACGCGGCAATGGCACCGCCAACAACAGCTGATCGAGCCACATCATCGAATCGCACAGCAGCCCGCCAAACCGCCGTCACGCCGGTTACACCGTTACCGATAACAATGTGTCACTCGGTGATCCTCGCCCTCAAAACCCCAATCGGTAACTGTCTTACACATAGCAATTCCCGTTACAGATAACGCAGAAAGCCCTCGGAGAGAAAGCATCCGAGAACATGGCATCGTTCATCGGCTTCTCTGATGAGCCGTGGGCACAGGAAGTGGATTGGGTGGAAGTGATGGACGGTGCGGGCGTGCATGTCGCCCAGCATTCAGTCACGCGGCGCTAAACCTAGCCTCGGTGATCTGTGTGGCCGGTGTGTGACCATCCCGTCGATGGCCGAGTCCGATTTCGTGGGGGCAGGCAGGCGATAGATCTGCGGCCGGTCGGCTCCCAGCCGGCCGGCGTTGACCATCGCCGGTGCGATCCGGACCCGGCGGGTCTGCGTGCGCCCAGGCCCAAAATGCTGGCGTCGCCAGTGACCGCGGCGTCGATGCGGAGCGGTCGTGCGCCCGGTCGGCTCCCCTTTGGCTGTCTGCTTCGGATCTGCCGTCGCCGTCACGTTGAGCACGTGCACCGCATCGTCAGTCCGTTTCCCTGCGCCTGGTCCGGCCGCAGCCGATTCCTGCTCGTCGTCTCCGCGGGTGTGTCCGGGACGGTGCCAATCCGCCCACGCTGCTACGGCTGCAGCGTTGGCGACGAGATTGGCGTAGCTCGTCGTGTTGCGGGCTGCCGGGATCACCCAACGGCCCAACACGCCACCGGCTGACCTCGACGGGATGGTCACACACCAGCCAAACAGATCATCGAGGCGGCCGTGTGCGTCGGCAAGCAGCAGGACGGCCTCTATGTGCGCGCCGCGCGCGGCGATGGCATCCCACAGGGTCGGGAGCGGTGACTGGAAGTTGTTGGTGGCGCCGATCATCATCTCGCGGCCGTCCGGCAGTTTCTTTGACGAGCCGACCAGGTGATCGATCCACCGCATCCGAGGATCGTCACGCAGCACGCCGTTGTCGATGGCCGGCAGCCGCGCCGGCTCGGCGAACGTAACCAGCACCTGAGCGAACGGCATTCGCAGGTCTTCGACATCCTCATCCGACAGAGGTTCGGAGTCCAGGTAGGCGATGGTATGCCCCGGTGGCAACCAGAATGGCACGGCAGCGGCCGCCGCCACGGCGAGCCGGCCGTTCGTCACAGTCCGGTGCCGGCCCCACGCACCGACCGCCGACACCGCGTACCACGACTGCATCGCGGCGGCGTCAGCCGGCGACGGATACGGCGAACTGCCGGCCACCAGAGACGGAATCTGGGACTGCGCCGCCGACGTCACGTTGTGCTGCAGACTGTCCATGAACGCATCGGCAACCATCTGCGCCCCCGCCGCGGTGGCCGCCTCGCGAAGCGCTGCAGAACCGGTCGACAACTCGGTCGGCGTCGGTACTGCGGTCGGCGCATCGACGGTCACCGCCGCATCCTCGGGACACCCACCCAGCATCCGGGATACCGGATGACCGGGATCGGCGGCGATGTCTAACCACGGCGGTGGTGACTTGAAAGCGATCAACGCGGCCGTGTCTTCCGCCACGATCTCCATGTAAGCGTCCCACTCTGGGCCGTCGACATCGGTCACATCGTTGGGCAACACCGTGCCCATCGCGTAGGCGACCGAATTCGCCAGCGCCATCTTCTGCTCGACCGTAAAGTCCAAGGAGGCACCTTGCCGGATGCCACGCGCCCGCTGAATCGCCTCGGTCTGAACCGAACTCAGACGTGTGGATACCACCCCCTCGGTCAGATACGCACGGTCGCCGGACAGGATCGCGTAGAACGACTCCGGCCCAAACCTCTCCCAACCCCAGTCAGCGATCCGCGACCAGTGACGAGCCAACTCCTGGGCAGCCTCGTCGAGCTGGCGCGCCGCCACGCGAATCGCATCGCGGTCGGAGGCGATTCGCTGCAGCTGCGGCGCGCACACCGCATCCCTGGCGCTGATCGCCGCACTCAAGTCTGCACGCAACCGGGCATCCAACTCGGCGCGTTCGCGCATCGTGACCAGCCGCGACTGCTCCTCCCTCAGCTGGGCTCGCACCCGCGCCAAATCGGTCGCCAGCCGCGCCGCATCCTGATTGTTCTTGCGCTGCTTGTACTTACCCCTGGCCATCGGCCACGCCTTCCTCAGGCAGAATGCTGTGCAACCCCGCCGTTGTGAGATCGCGAGCCACCTCGAAGCGGCGCGCTCGGATCGCGGGCAGTCCCTCGACGATCGCATCACGGTGCGCGAGCACGTGCGCCGGTGCTTCATCGAGCAGCTCCGCCACGCGCTCCACACTGCGGGCGATCGTGTCGATGTGCCGCCAGCGCTCGTGGAACTCCGCGATGTCGGCACTCACCTTCTCGCGAGCCTCCTCCAACAGCGGATTGGTAACGGCATCGCGGTCGCGGAGGGCCTGCGCCGTAGCCGACCGCAGAGCGTCTGGATTGGCGAGACGCTGCTCCAGATCGGTACGTTCCTTGATGGTGACACGCACCTGCTTCTGCAGCTGCTGCAACTCTTCGCCGCCTTCTGCCATGGCTTCCCCTCCCAACACCCACACACCTATTTGTCTGTGGAAAACTCGAATGGGCCTAGCCGCTCGCTCTGGCCCCGCCAATCACTGACATCACTCGCCCGCGCGTCTTCACCGGAATCAGCCACGGCTCCATAGGTGCGGCTATGGTCGTGGTCAACGTCCGGCAGGGCCGCAATCTGGTCGCAGATCCGGCGCTCAGCGGCGTAGGCGGCTTTCAGCGCGTCGGCGCTGAGTCTGTCCAGAGCGGCCTGAAGCTCCGCGACACCATCCCCTGACTGGTCCGCGGAGGCTTCCTCGGCGGTAACCGGCACACCGAACGCCATATTCGTCTCAAGCACGATCGTTTGGAGTTGTTCAAACGTGAGGGACTTCGCGTCGACCTCGCCCGCTACTTGCGACAGCTTGCGGAACGCCGCGGCGCGTGCCGCTTCATATGCCGGCGTGCCGGATTCGGCCGCCAGGTCATCGTCGTAGCTCACGGCTATCAGTCCTCCTCGTACCTTTAACGGGATGCCTCGTTGCGGAAGAGGTGGAATGAATGTCCGGCCATCAACGGCTTTTGCTTCCTCGATACACAGTTGCGTGCATACTGTTCGGCGTCACTGAGTTGGTCCTGGCTAGCCCCTGCGGCCGCCGCATGCTCTCGCAACTTGGCTGCGAGCGAGGCCGGCTCACTGCTCGTCTCGGTACCGAGACAACTCCAGTAGACCGCAGCTCCGTAGAGGTCGAGTGCCCGTTGAAAGCCTGCGAGGTTACCCATTTTTCTATTCCATTTCTGCCGATATGCGTTGAGCGCCTTTGCTGAAACGCCTGTCCTGTTCATCCCTCTGATGAAGTCCTCCGCAGGTTACGCAGTAGCCGTTCTGGACGGCGTGCTCAACTCCGTTCGGGCTCAGCCATGTCCCGGTCCACGGATCACTGTTGTTGCGCAACTCCATCTCCCTGCGTTATCTTCCTGCGTTGTGTGGACGGTAGTCCTGGCTTATTGGGTCACCGGACGCGTCGGGATGCACTCGGCATCGGCTGCACCCCTCGGTGCCGGCCTTGGGGTTCGTGTGCGACTTCACGCCCGACCATCCGCAGGAAGTCATCGGATCATCGTTCTGCGATTGTCGCACCGGGAGCCGACAATCTCCCGGCTTCAGCCGTGCTAGTTGTGGTGTTCCGCAGCGCTGGTTACGCGACCGCTTCCTGACGCGCGAGCCGGGCGGTATCCGGAGATGGTTCGTTCTTCGAGGATCCAGTGGCGTGACGGATAGGTCGCTCGGACGGCTTCCAGCGGTCCTGTAATGCCGACGACAGCGGCGAACCGCTCGTCTTTGGGGGTCGCCCGGTACTCAACGAGCGCGGCATCGGGGGCATCGCTGGATTGGGCGTACCGCACCAGCTCCCGCCGAATAACTGCTGTGAGGGTCTCGCCGTTGCGGGATGCTGCAGTGGCTGCGGCATCCCATTCACTATCAGGCACGCGCAGCGATCTGCGCGGTGTGTGCTCGTCGGCTGGCATGGCAAACAGTGTTGCATCTGTCATGACACAAAGTTGTCTCGGGTACTCAGAGATCGAAGACACACATATCCGATCTGCGGGTGACGTTGACCACCTCTACGGGCCTCTCGCAGCCATGCGGCCGCGGTAGGGCGTGGCGGGCGTCGCCCCGTAGCTCGCCCATGTTCTTGGCGGTGGACAGAAACGTCTTGTCAAGGCTGAACATGACAAACCTGCCGTCCTCGTCGACCTCAATGACGTCACCGACCGCCTCCAACTCCTCGATGACGATGTCCATAGGGACGGCTCCGTCGAGGTGGTAGCGCCCAACGGCGTACCAGTGCATGTCTTCCGCCGTCAGGGCCATGATTCGGCGTCCCCTCTCCCATATCGCGCACTGTTTGTCATGACACATTAGCACTGTTTGTCATGACACTTGATCGCAGTTCCGTGCAGATTGTCATGACAGCTCGAATCTTGCGGAGACGTAGGCGGGGCTTAGCACCGAGCTTTGTGCAGCGGGGCGGACCGCCAAGGACGCGGCGGTCGATCTCGCCCACCGCAGTGGCACGACATCTTTCGCCCACAGTTCGTCAACGCCGGCGTTGCGCCTCCGCCGCCGCATTGCGCAACCCGGTTGCAATCACCGTGTGAAGGCCGTCCCCATCCAACTTATCTGCGTAGTTTCGTGCCTGCCTGGGCGTCAGCACAACATCGTTCGCAGTTCCCAGCGCCTCGTCAGGACCGCGGACCGTAACGCAGCCCGGGCGGCATCTAGATCAATAATCAAGCACCCTCCTCGTCATTCCACACCGGCCGATGACCGGAACCTCCTGGCGGTCAGCCACACTCGGACTCGCTCCTCATCTTCATGGCCATGGCGTTGAGGACACGGCAAGACTGCGCGACAAGGATTGCGCCCGATTGTGTGATGGCACGATGGACGGGATGGTCAGGCGCGTATCTCGCGAGCACTTCGCCGATGCGGTCGGCCGGCTGCACCATCGCGCCATCAGGGCCGGAGCACAGGTCCGCGCAACTTAGTATGGACAGCTTGGTTGCATCGGGCACTGGGTAGCCGGCCAGGACGGGCCCCAACCCGCGCTCACGTGCTTCGAAGGCGGCGCCCGAGTGATGTGCGACAAGGCCTATAACCGATTCTGGAATAACGTTCCGAGTAGACCTGTGCCGTCGCAGATAAGCAGCTCCATCGAGCGGGTGGAACCCTGTATCCACAAGACCAGGGGCGTACCCGATGTCGTGCAGCCATGCAGCACAGATGATCTCAGTGGCGGCTTCCGGCGCCAGCGCGATCGCCAGACGGGTGGCTGTCGCAGCAACGGCCATGGTATGCGACCACCGCCGCGGCAAGGAGTCCGCGAGAAGCTCTTCGGCGATCCGCTTCGCCATCTCGCTCATCGCGCCTGGATCCTTCTTCATCTCTCGCCTTCCGAGGTCACCGCTATCTCACTTATTGCAGGGCGGACGCCATACCGCGGAGGCACGTCACCCATTCCCGCAGTAGCTTCTGTGCACCGGCGTCCCGCAAGCACCCACCAGCGGCTATTTGGCAAAGATACGGACTCCGTAACCGTGCGCGCTGGCGTCGGCAGATCCATACCCGGCCGCGGCAACCGCCGCTGCCACATCGCTTGCGTCCTCCCCAAGACGAAGCAGCTCTCGGGTCGCATGCTGCTCCGCGGCGCGCCGATCCGGAAACTCGGAGTAGCCGAAATACTTACCATTGCTGATCTTGCAGAACTCCACCACAACCATCGTGCGCTCATACCTTCCTCGACCCGCACTGGGTCACCATGTTCGACCGAACTTGACTCTCTCGCGATTGCGGTATCCCCGTGCGCACGCGTCACGCACTTCTGAGTGAGAGCAGATCACTCAACTTGCCCACCACATCTCGGGATAGGCACCTGGATATACCTGCACCCCAAGGCGTTCCCTCGGTCGACCGCTACAACTACATCGCTGCTCTTCTACGTGATCACCCCGGCCGCCCCAAGGCGGTGGGCAACACTTCTCAACTCAGGCCCCGACCACACCCGCACCGGCGGCGATGGGCCGGCCCCAGCCCGGCTTCACCTGTGGGAACCGGAATCTATAACGGTCACTTTCTTGGTCGCAGGCCACGAATGCCAACCAGTTGACCCCAGCGAGATCCGAACTCGGGACTTACTCGGATTCCACTCAGCCCCTGGAGGATTCACGCCTCGTACTTGCATATGGGTTCCGTTGTCCGCCACGATCTCATCACCGACCTGCAGTTGGTCGGCCCGCTTCACAATCTCCATGCACATTCGCCTCGTCTGACTCGATCGGCGTCAATACTCGCGTGTGCACCGAGAACGCGGTGCGACACGCCGGGCGAGATTCATAGCCGACCTTGAGCCAAACCAGCGGAGCGATACGCTGCCAACCTAGAACTGGCCGATTGTAGAGCTGGTGTATGGCCGCTTCGCCCACCCACACGCCAACCGGCCACAGCACAGCGCAGGGACACACGTCGCAGAAGACCGAAGGCCCGTCCGGCATCTCTGCGGACTCACCGCGTCAGCTACCTCACTGCCTCCGCCCCTGCGGGAATTGCCCGTGGCGGCGAGATTCCCCCGCCGGCGAGTTCCCCGCCGAACGCTACGCCGCCTTACGCTCCACAACCGGGCTCCCAGGAAACGAAGCGGGCCTGGGCGCTCCCATCTTTGCGTGCCACAAATCCCGCCGCGGGCGCGATCGTGCGTGCGCTGGCTGGCTGGCAGTTGCTGAAGTTGACCACCTCGGCGTTCGTCTCGCGGTAGTGCTCGGCCGCCTGCCAGCCAGCGCTCTGCAGCCCGACAACGATTGGCCTGCCCTGTTCGGCTCGTTCGACGAAATGGCTGAGCGCAATGGACTGCCTTCCGGCACCGACGAGACACCCGACCAATACCCCATCGAATGAGTCGAGACAAAGCCATGGTGGCACTACGCCCAGGCGCAGTGGTTGTTGTTGGCGTTCACCTCATCCCCTTCCAGATGGCTACTTCTCGTCCACCGAAGTGTCAGCCCCCAGATCAGAGCAGTCACGTCCATTGGTTCGCCGGCCTGGCAACCAACACCGTTAACCAACGTCAGGCCCAGAGACGGGCACCGCAGCAATCCAGTCCGTGACACGATAGGGTCGAGCAACCCGACGTCACGGACCTGGAGGACCCACATGGGGAAGATTGTCACCATCGAGTACGTCGACGACCTGGATAACGTATCAGTAGATCCGGCTTCGGTTGACACCGTGGACTTTTCGTATCGCGGCAAGGATTACTCCTTAGTCCTGACCGCCCAGAACGGCGCCCAGTTCGACAAGGACATCGCTCGCTACATTCGCGCCGCAAAGAAAGCGCAGACTCGGGCCGCGAAGTCGGCCACCAGAATGCCCGGAGCCACCTCCAAACCCGCAGCACCACAGCCACGGACAACCCAGCAAAAGGCGCCCTCCGGCACGACGCGAACCCGCGGCAAGAAAACTCCAGCCGTCGCAGCAGTACCAGAACGCAACAGAGCAATACGCGAATGGGCCAAAGCCAACGGTCATGTCGTTTCACCTCGCGGCCGGATCTCCCAGAACGTCATCGACGCATACGACGCCGCGCACTGACTCAGCCTCAGCACGACCGCCAACACCTGGCCCTTCCCCCTCGCGCTTGTGTCCACCTCCACCCCACTCAGGCATCGGGTGGGGTGGAGGTGGACACGGAAGATTCCGTTTGCTTGTCCGCCGTGTCCACCACCCGGCCACCGCCCGGCCACCGCCCTACGACATCACACCCTCCGCGCCGATAGCGTCCGCTTCGTCTACGTCATCGGGCAGTCTCAGCCCCGTTGACACCCCGAACATCAGCCGGCGATTGTTCTCTGGCCGAGATGTGTACTCCTCGGTGGCATCGAGATCCGGCACTGTTCGAATGTGCTCGATCACCGCATCCGTGATCTGGACGCCGTCGTAGCGGGCTGCGACATACAGCCTGCACACTCGCATCTTCTGCGCATGATGATCCGCAGGGACAGCCACAACGTCAGCCGGATCAACAAGCACAACCAACGTCTCGTCGCTGAACGTACTCGCGTAGCTGAGCGTGCCCACGTGGATGCCCACCGAGCACGCCGAGTTGCGGTCATCGTCAACCATCTCGCGCGGCATCCAGATTGTCGCGCCGACTGGGTAGGGCACACGGCCCACAACCGTCTGCACTGACCCGTCCTGACTCTGGACAGTGACCGGCTCACGGCCTGCGTGAGCGGACAGCCCGTCCGACCGGACAGACTTGTAGCCGACGATGTATCCCTGTGTGGTCAGGGTGAATCCGCCTGCTTTCAGCCAGCCGAAAAGCTGCGACCGCGAGGCGGCAGACGGGTTGCGTTCCAGCCTTCGCAGGAACCCACCCAACGGTGCCAGATCGGAGTCGCTGTTGGTCAGGCGGATAGCCGCTGCCAGCATCACCTCCTCTACAGGGTCGCCATGTTCCAGCCGATACGCGAGCTGCGCTTCATCTCCGCAGTCGCCGTCCACGACCGATACCGCTTCTGCGGTAGTAGCTTTCACACCTACCCGGAACCTTTCGATCAGATCGCGTACTACTGCGAAATCCTCTCCGCGCTCATCGACCAGGTAGCGGCGCACCGGCCCGTAGGTCGGGTCGGCCGCTGCGATACTCACGCGGGCCGAGCCTTCGGTCACAACGATGGAATGGTCATCAATCAGTGCATACATGGCAATTGTCCTTCAAGTCGCTTTGTTTGATAGTGGCTGTACGGCAATGCTTTTCATTCCGGCTCCGCTACGTATGCCGGGGGCGTGAACGCCACATAGTTGACGTAGTGCCCGTTACCTTCACCGCTGTACCGGGTGTACCGCAGCAGCGGATATGCTCGGATCAGTTCTGCGTGCAGCGAACCGATATGCGAGCGCAAAGCGCGTGCCGAGGCGCTGTCCTGCCACGCTTTCACCGTTGCTCGGTGATCATCGGTACTGCTGTTTGCCGCTGCGGTGATCTGCGCGCACTGTGCGAGCAGCTCCCGTCTCGGCTCGTCTGGGCTGACAAGCTCCAGCGCGGCGGTGGCGATGTCGAACTCCGAGCGGTTGGGCCAGTGGCTGGCATACACAGCTCCCAGTGCCTGGGTACGCGACCACTGCACAGTTGCTGCCTTGAACCGTGCCTCGGCCCACTCCTCACGGCCCATCGCGTGTGGTGCCTCTGCGAGCAACGGCCCGCTCTTGCGGCGGCCCAGATACACCGTCACCGACGCCGGACCACCGCTAGCGCTCATCGACGGCCGGTCGCCCTCGACATAGTTGACCGGCAATCCGCGCGCACCGACCTCGACGGCGGTCAGTGTTTCCACTGTCGGCAGGGCACCGTCGGCGGAGATCACGACGCACTCGTATCCGCTGTCTGTGCGCCGCTGGGAACGTCCGGCAGCCAGCACAGCACACCACCGTTCAAAGGTGTAATGCACACCCACGTCCGCCGGGCTGATCTGCCAGGTTTGGCTGGTAGATCCACCTCCGTAACCGAACACGGTCAACGGCACCATTGACTGGCCTGCCGACAGCGCGATGACGCGCCGGACCCTCGGGTGCTCCCTGGCGAGGAACTTGGCGAACCGGGAGATGACCCGCCCGGCAGGGACATCACTGACGATCAGCGTGCTGCTCAGCGCGGCAGCGGCGGACACCGCTTCAAACGTCGCATCGCGGCCAGAGCCGGTGCGCTCCCAGCGGTTGCGCCCCGAGCTGCCCCCTACCGTCCACTCTTGGCACCCCGTCGGGAATCCGAACCGGAACGGGATCGGCAACATCTGTGTGCGACCGACACTGCCCAACGTGTCCGCGCGCAACGTGGTGGCCGCACCCGCGTCGGTGTCCGCCAGCGCGGCGATGCGCTTGGCAAGTTTCTCGAACTGCACCTTGAACTCTGCCACCGCAGCGTCCACAGCGGCCCGCGTGCGATCCGTGGCGATGATCGACTCCCGGCTCGGAGTGTGATCAAAGGAACCGATGGGCAACTCGACGACGCACGCAAACAACCCGGTGCCTTCCAGCACCCGGTCGGTGATGTCCGGCACCGAGGAGAACAACGTTCCTCCCGAACGCACCACCACAGTGCTGCGGTCCGAGCGCAGGATGCGGCGGCACGCTACCGGCCCGATCCACTCCGGCCCACCGCCGATGCTGTCCACCGGCTTACCGTCCACGACGACCGTGCCCGGATCGTGCGCCGTTGCCACCTCCTGCACGACCCGCTGCCACGCCTCAGACTCCTGGCCCACTGCCACCGGAACGATGATCGTGGTGCCGTTCGGCAGATCACTCGGCTCCCCAGCCACCATCACCTGGTGTTCCAGATTGCTCGCAGCGCGTACGGTGGTACGCCGCCCGTCTTTGACGGTATCGACCAGAAACGACTCAGACAGCGCCCACGCCGACTTCGCGCCAACGCCGAGCCCACCGATCAGATCATCGCTGTCACGTTTACTCGACGCTGCGAACGCCAGGAACGTCGCCTCCACTTCAACCAACGACATTCCAGTACCCCGGTCTGTCACAACGAAGTTCGGGTCGAGCAGGGTGGGGGTAGTAACCTCTACCGGGTACTGGCTACCTGCGACGCGGCTGGCATCGACCGCATTCGACACATACTCACGCACCACGGCCAGCCGCCGATCCGCGTAGAGATTGACCAGCATTTCCATCATTCGCCGTGCCCCTTCGGGATCGACGCGACTGGTCATTGTCGGCAACTCAACGCCGGTAGGAACCAACGTCGAAACAGGCTCAGCAATACGCATAACATTCCCTTTCCGGGACTCCGGGGCCTGCCGGAATGGCCTGCCCTACAACATCAATCATACCTCCCAACACTGACAGACAGGTCGATTCGCACCACCTGAGCCTCGCCGCAACCTCAACCACAACCACCAAGTCCCCGACACTGCCACCCCGCCCCTCGCCCGGCCTCATATCCGAGCCAAGGCAGCAGAACAAGCACCACCACCCCACCCAGGCATCGGGTGGGGTGGTGGTGCGCTCAAGAGTGATGGTCACGGTACTGCGCGGCCCCGCAGTGTGGTTTCCTGACGGCCGGGGCACAGGACACACCCCGGCCGTCAGTCATTAGCCCGCCGGCTCCAGCTCCGAGGCAAGGAACCGCACCTCGATGCCGACCAGCTGACCCGAGCGCGGATCGACCCGACGAACATCCCGCAAGTCGCCCTGCACACCCACTACACGGCACACCGAGCCCGCAAGTCCTTCCGTAACCGTCACGCCGTCACGGACTTTCACACTTTCACCTACTGAGAACACGCTCTCCCCTTCCCGGGGTTCGCGGGCCCGCCCTACTGGCTTGCCCTACATCTGAGAACTCTACCGACCACCACCGACAACATCGCTGCCGCGACGCGTGAACTGACCGCTCATGGCGGCTATCCGGAGCCGGGACCGCCCCAGTGGCGGCTGGAACCCGCCCACTCGTCCAGTACGGCCAGCAACACCGCCGCCTTGCTCCCGATGTCTTCCCGCACGTCAACGTTGCGCTCATCGTGGTACCTGTAGGCAGCCGGACTACCGCTGTCCCGATCACAACCGACCGGGCACGCCAGGGTGCACTCGTGCATCGTGTGCAGCTCACTGAACGCGGCACGCAGATCGCCCATCGCCGCCAGTACCGGCTCTGGCACAGCCCCATTCATGCGCCGACCCATTCGTTGCTCTGCCCCACAATCTCGGCGATCGCCGGACATGCCACCACGGTGATCGTGTGGCAGTACCCCAGCTTCCCGGCGGCGTCGTGCCCGTCTCCGGTGTACTCCGACAGGTCCTCCCACAACTGGTCGAGATCGCCGCATGATGCCACCTCCACGTCCTGGACCGTCACAGACTCGTGCCCATCGCTGTAGGCGCACTCCACCTTGACCACCAGCCCGATCACCTCACACCCCCGATCCGCACAGTCAGCCCATCGGCCAGCGCCGCAACCGACATCTCGGCAAGACCCTGAACTCGCGCAAGCTGATCAGCACTCAGAGCCACCGACCGCTCACCATTGACCGCCGCGACCACCGCCGCTCCGAACACCGGCCCCGGCCGACCCAACCGGTTCGCAACCAACGTCGCCACGACATTCAACGCCTCCGACAACGCCGCCTCATCACTGAAATCGACACCGACGATCGCCTCGTCATCAACCCACATGTCGAGACCCTGATCGAGCCGGATCACATCGAACCACGAGCAGCCGATCTGCTCCCGAAAAAGCCGCCCCGCACCGCCCCGCACATCACTCACAAACGGCACCCGAGCAACCTCGCCATTCATACCAATTCGAAGCACAACCGGCATACCACCATCACTCACGATCAATTCCCCTCTCCGGGATCCGAGGCCCGCCGAAATGGCTTGCCCAACACTGCTAAGACTACCTCTCACCACCGACAGAACTCCCGACAAGATCCGCTGCGGACACCGCCGCTCACTACCGACCGGCCACCCCTACAGGGACTCATCACCACCCCACCCAGGCATCGGGTGGGGTGGTGATGAGTCGGTGATCAGCCTTTGCGGAAGCGGGGGTTGGGGTGCCGATCGCCTGGCCAGCACCCCAACCCCCGCCCGGGCCTACGCCGCCGCGGTCTTCGCGGCTCCCGTCTCATCCGCCGGCGTCCGCCCGGCCGCGAGGATCTTGTCCACCGCGCTGAACACCGCCCTGATTTCCCGGTCGCCGATCTGCTCATCGCCCAGCCACCCCTGGATGTAGGCGCGGGACTCCTCCGGGGCCCACTGCGTCAGACCCGTCTCATGGGCCAGCAGATAGGCCGTAGCCTCCGCCTGAAACTCCGCCACACCGCGGCACAGCGTCCCCTGCTCCCCTGAGTCGTCGGCAGTTGTGTGCCCGAGCACGACGTGAGCGAGCTCGTGAAATCCGGTCTTGGCCGGATACACCGCTACTGGCGAGATGGCCACCGTACGACCAGACGAATAGCCCTGAGTGTTCCCGTCGATCAGGGCGAAGGGGACCTGTTCGATGTCCAGTGCAGCCAGTGCCCGTCGCCACTCCCATTCCGGCAGTTCTGGCCACTGGACCTCCGGCCCCTCAGTGTTGGAGTACGGGAACGTGGTGCGCTTCAACCTGAACCGGCACACGACCACTTCCTCCTCGCCGGTCTTCTCGTTCGTCTTGCGAAACGGCAACGGATGCATCACATAGCGACCCCCGCCTTTGACCGGGATGCGGCCCAGCCCTTTCCACACGCTGAATGGCGCGCACGGCTCGGTGACTCCTTGCGACCACAGCAGGATCTGGTTCTGCAGCGAGTACTGGTAGAAACGGCAGTAGGTGTTGCCGAGCTGGCCGGGCATCGTCAACGCTTGCGTGAGCAACGCCGACCAGTCGACGTCCCCGTTGCGGGAGACAGCTGGCGAAATCCGCTCTGCAGTGTCTGTAGTCACAACCGATTCCCTTCTAGGATTCTGGGCCCGCCGAACGGCTTGCCCTACACAACAACTCTACAACGCGATACTGACAAGAATCGGCCGAACGCTCCGATAACCCGTTCACGCTCGGTTCGATCCGGTAGGTCATCCCTTCCACTGTGAACAGCTGCGCCGCACCCGGCGACCCCTCTAACTCGAACGAAACCTCCTCGGCGCAAGGCCAATACAACCACGACGGCTGGTCGGTGTCCTTACGGATCGACTCGAACGCGATCGCCCTGCTCTTCACGCGCACTATCCGCCGCGGTATCCCCGTCGCGTCGTGCCCGCGCAACAGTGGCGGATGCTCGCGGCGCACCAACGTCACCACAGTCCCCAGCGCAAGCGCTCGCTTCAGCGCCGCCAACGAAGTGATCATGCAAACCACCCTCCCTCTCAGGGAAACCAGGGCCCGCCCGGATGGCTTGCCCCACAGCGCCGATCGTACTACCCGCACCCGCAGTCCAACAGCGCCCGGCACCTATGCGCCCTCGTCGTCGAGGCACACCGTGCAGCCTCACCACCACCCCACTCAGGCATCGGGTGGGGTGGTGGTGAGGCTGCACGAGGGCGGCTGCGGGGATGACCGCACGCTCATCCCCGCAACCACACCGTCACGCGTCCTCGGTGTCGATCACGTCGTGGTCCTGCAACGCGTCCGTCAAATGCCGTCCAGCCAGACTCACCAACTCGTTGCGCACCGTCTCGTCATCGACCAGATTCGCCGCGGCCTCCGCGCTATGCGCGGTGGTCCGCAGACGAAGCCGCAACGTGACATCAACGTCGTGAATGTACTCATGCTCTCGCGCGGGCAGTCCCTGGCTCACCATGAAGTCGTCGAACACAGTGCACAGCGAATTCTCGTCGGCGTAGGTATGTGCCGCATCAACGATCTTCTCTAGCCGCTGCTCATGTGCACGCAGCGCATCGCGCGCAGCATCGCGTTCCGCGCGCGCCCGACGCGCCTCCCAGGACGCAACTGCCAGCGACACAGCCCACGTCGGCATCTCTCGATCAGCCGGCATCGAGTCCCCGCCCACCTGGACCTCCGAGACCGACCCAGTTGCGACCACCCCGAACAGTTCGGAGACGATCGCGCACTGGCGTTCAGGCCCCGACGCGGCACTAGGTTCGACCACCAGCCAGCCGAGCACCGATCCACTCTGGGATTCCGTCCCCGCTCCGAACACCATGCAACCCTGCTGCACCCCCGCGTCGATCAGTTCGGCCACCGTGCGCGTCCGCGAACCGGTCGAGACCTCAACAATCGTAGTCATAAGCTTCTCCCTTTCCGGGATCTCGGGGCCTGCCGGAATGGCCTGCCCTACACCATGAATCATACCCGAATCACCCGACAACCCGAAGCTCCGGCCCGCATTCTGGCCGCACCAAACAGGCGCGATCCATCCCGTGCACCACCACCCCACCCAGGCATCGGGTGGGGTGGTGGTGCACGGGATGTCGACACCCTCGGCCGGGGCCGGCAGACGTCGCGTCTGCCGGCCCCGGCCTCGAGCCTGCTACGCGGCCGCGCGCTGATCGTCGGCGCTGAGCGCCGCGTCGATGGCCGCGTTGACCTCCGCGAGCTGTTCCTTGGCGGCGGTCAGCTCTGCGGGCTCGCTGATATCGGTTGCCGCGGCGGTCGCGCGGGTGTCGAGTGCCCGGCGTTGCGCTTCCGCTGCACGCGCTTGAGTGGCCACGATTTCGCGGTCCAGCCCTGCCACCCATGCAGCTACCATTGCCTGGGCCCACGCAGTGACCGCTTCCGGGCCGCGGCGGCGTACCTTGCCCGGCAGGGGCTCGCTCCACAGCGCCCGGTGCCCGGACACCAGTTCAAGGCGCTGCCCGGGGTCAGTGCTCACGATCCGCACGGATACCGCTCCCCGCGACCACGCCGACCCGTAGCGCCTGCCGTAGGACAACCGCGAGTCGTCCGAGTCGCTGCATGCGTCCCGGCCCACAGCGCCCAGATCCATGGCCTCGGTGAGGTCGTGTTGCTCGGCGAACTCTTGCAGCCGCTCTACACGGTCGTTGGCAGCATCGGCGGCGTGTTCGCTCTGCGCGGCCTGGTGCAGCAGTGTCCGCACGTTCTGTGTGACCGTGACGTGCGCCAGCCGCAGGGACCGCACGCGCGATTCCAACTCATGCTGGCGCAAAAGCAGATCGTTGCCGGCGGCGGCGGCCTTGAGCTCACCGAACGTCAGGCTCACCTCGCCGATGTCTTCGATCTCGCGGGCAAGTCCGTCCATCCGGTACAGCTGCGCGAAGCCACGCGCTTTACGTTCAATAGTGCCAAACATGAACGCATCGAACGTCCCTTGCGCCACGTGGGACACGACTACGACGTCGTCATTCTGGTTACCATTACGTTGAATTCGCCCGTTGCGTTGCTCCCATGCCGCCGCGGTCCATGTCGGGTCTACATGGTGCAGCTCGATCATGCGGTTTTGCATGTTGGTGCCGATGCCCACCTTGGGGGTTGAGCCCATCAGGACCGCGACTCGGCCATCCCGACACGCGGCGAACAGTGCTTCACGCGCCTTGGGTGTGGTCGCCTCGTGCACAAAACGGATCTCATCAGCGGGCACACCACGGGCGATCAACCCGGCGCGGATCCGGCCGTAACTCTGAGCGTCAGAGCTGTGGGGCGTCCCCAGATCGCACATCACCAGCTGAAAGGCGCCCGGCCGGGCCGATCCGGCGTAGATACGGTCCTTGGTGCTGTGATAGGTCTCAGCGACGCGGTCGGCGACACCTTCAAGCTTGGAGGCGGACTCGCAGATCCCGACCAGGTTGGGATCGAGGGCCACTTTGCGGCCGTCACCGCAGATCGCGAGCATGTTGTCCGAATCAGCAGAGGTCTCGCGTCTGCGCAGCGCGTCGGCGCGGGCCACCAGCGTGGCCATGAACGCGCGCTGCGCTTCGGTCGGTTCGCTGATGTGGGTGACGGTGTTCACCTGTGGGCGCGGCAGCCCGACGCTGTCAGCACGAACCATAGACATGAACTCTGAGAGCATAGTTCGCAGCTCGGGCACGTTCTGAATGGTGCTCGGGCGCCGCTTGGACCGGAACCCCGCCCCGTCCGGGCTGGTCTCGATGAGCACCTTGTACCGCACGAACTGGGCAGCCCACGCGTCGAAGTGCGTGAGCCCAGTGCGCTCTAGTTGCGCTGGTGCGAGCATGGTTTGCCACACAAAGGCCTCGGCCAACGTGTTGGTGAACGGTGTTCCGGTCATCAAGCAGGCATGCGGGCGATCGGGGGTGTCCCGGCGCAGGAGCGATAGTTTCAGAAACATGTCCAGCGCCCGTTTCGAGGACCCTAAGCTGAAGCCCTCCGCGCGAGTGGTTACCGGCATTCGACGGAATTTGTCTGCCTCATCGACGATGAGATAGTCAAGTCCAAGGCTCTTGAACGTCACCGCGTTCGGGTCATTGACTGCATCCCGCAAGCGCTCGATGCGTCCCTGCAGCGATCGAACGGCCGCGGCGACTCTCTTGCCGGTGTAGCCCGCAGTGCGCCCATAGTTCTCCAACTCCGCGAGCTGATCATCGAGCCAGTGCCGTTCAACGGTGGTCGGTACCGGCAGAGACGAGAATGTCTCGTGTGTCATGATCACCAGATCCCAGTCGCCGGTGGCGCACCGCGCCACGAAACGCCGCCGTGCGTCGCCGTGGAGGTCATCGCGGGTGACGATCAGGAACCGTCCTGCAGGCCACGCCTGGTAGCACTGGCGTGTGGCTTGCTCGATCAGATGTAGCGGGACGATAAAGCCGATCCGGTTCGCCAATCCGAACTGGCGCAGTGTCATCGCTAATGTGATGGCGGACAGCGTTTTACCGAGCCCTACCTCATGGGCGCAGAACACTGCCGGGGTCGAGACCGCGCGATCAACGAAGTCGCGTTGCCAGGGCCACAGGTCGATACCGTCGGCCAGACCGGGAAACGTCAGGTGGGACCCGTCATGACGGCGTAGTACGTGAGCGTTCATCGTGTTGTTGTAGGTCTCGACGATGCGCTGTTCACGTTCGGCGGACTCCCACACCCACAGCGAGAACCGTGCTCCGATCGCGGCGAGCTTCTGTTCTGCGGCTTCGGTGGCGTCGGCGTTGCGTACCCGGCGGTTACTGCGGGTGTGCTCGTCGTAGACCTCATCCCACACCACCGGCGCCGAGCCGTTGAGACCGATCTGCAGTAGCTCGAATGCGTCTAGACGGGTGGTGCAGTAGGTGATCCGCGCCTCCGGCGAGATCCGGCCCCGCGCGGTGATCTCCCACGCCGCCAACGGGGCGATGTGTTCAACACCCGCTGAAGCGCCGAAGACCTCCCGGCAGAAGTCCCCGATATCGTCGGCTGTCATCCACGGTGACCCCAGTTCGATACGGATCTCTTCGCGACCGAGCCAGGGCGGCTGCACCGATTCCAAGGCCGCCACGTTGCGCTCATAGCGAGGATCGACCACCGCGGCCGACAGTGCATCGCGAAGCTTCACGCGTACATCACCGGCCAAGTAGTCCCGGGCGATCACCGCCTGCCCGTCCGACGGGTCGCGGTAGACCAGCGCACCCAACGCAGCGAACACCTCTTCGGGGTCATCCATTCCCAGCAGCTCCCCCGCACGGCCCAGATCTAGTCCTCTGCCCTCCCCCAGGCAGATCGCCAGCGCTTCACCAGGTGTGTCGGCACTGGTGGCCGGCTCCGGACGCTTGTTGACGCGGCGGTCCAGGATCGGCGCCGGCGACGCTTGCCCGCTGTCTGGATCGAACAGCTCTAAAGCCAGCACAATCGGGGCGTCCGGATCGCGCCGGAATCCTCCGAGGTTCGGTGTACGCCACCCGATTCGAGGCAAGCCCGTCTCAGGATCCGGCTTACCCTCGGTAACAGTGCCCCGGTTCAGCGCCCCGTATCGCTGCACATAGGACAGGTAGGTCTCACGGCATGCCGAGCGCAGCGGCGCCACGTCCGCGTCGGGGCGATCCCAGTCCGATTCCGCCTCGACCAGTGCCACGGCCTGATCCCTTAACGCGATCAGCGCGCGCAGTTCCGCGCTCGGCCGCGCCACTACTGACAGTTCCCCATCAATGACCCGCACGACGTGGCTGTCCACAACGTGAAACGACCCCTCTTTGCGTCCCTCATCGTCGACCAGGCGGACATCGGCCCAATCCTCGGTCCCGGCGTCTGCGGGCGCGTAGGGCACCAGCAGCGGCACCGTAGCGGCGAACGCCTTCTCAACCGCTTTTGCGGGATCGGCGGTGACAACCGCCAACGGCTGGCGATCGAATCCAGTCAGGCGCATGGTGCCGGCGACCAACTGCGGATGCAGGTCCCAGAATCGGCTCACCTTCTCGCGGACGTGACGGCCGCCCACCTGGCTTTCGATGCTCGTGTGTTCCTGTCGTGGTTCGGGGTGCCACCCCAGCCTCACGGCATCGTTGTCACGTATCCGCAGAATGAGCACGTCGGCCACCACTTCGGTACCCGATGCTCGGAAGTATCCCGACGGAAGCCGGACAGCCGCCAACAGATCAGCATGCTTGCTGATCGACGACGACAGCCCGTGCGCCCCGTCGAGTTCATGGCGAGACGTCACCACGACCACGTAGCCACCGGGACGCACCGCCGCCGCGGCCCGGGCCACAAAGTACTCATGCAGCGGCCCGTAGAACCCGATCGCCCCGTCATGCACACGCGACGCCGAGAACGGCACGTTTCCTACTGCCACGTCAAACCTCTTGTGCGGCAACCCGACCTTCTGCAACTCACCGATGACGATGTTGGCGCCCGGATGCAACGCCCGCGCGATCCGCCCTGAAGTCAGATCAGCCTCGACACCGGTGTAGCGGACCGGCAGATCAGATGGCACGTGCTGCAGGAATGCCCCGGCGCCGCATCCCAGATCGAGCACAGACCCCCCACTGAAGCCGACCGAGCGCAGCACCTCCCAGATGTGGCCGACCAAGGCCTCGGGTGTGAAGAACGACGTGTCCACCACGCGCCCGGCGCAACTCATCGCCTCCCCGAGTGCATCGTCGAGCTGGTCGGCCAGTTCAGCCCACACGCCCGAGGGCTGAGGATCGAACAGCTTCCCCACCGGGCCCCAGCCCGCAAAACCCTCCAAGGCCTTGAGTTGTTCACCATTGGGGGCAGCACCACCCACCTCGGACAGGGCTTCAACCGCAGCGATAGCTCCACGCGCCAACTCCGCACCGCGCGCACCCACACGCGATCGACCACCAGCATGCTCCAACGACATAACAAATTCCCTTCCCGGGATTCGCGGGCCCGCCCCAAATGGCTTGCCCTACCAAGACACATACTACAACGTGACACCGACACTACGACTGCGACCGTGCGACCGAATACCCATTGACGTCAACGCATCTCACCACCACCCCACCCAGGCATCGGGTGGGGTGGTGGTGAGATCACGGGTCAACGTGTTCTCACCACCACCGCCTACAGGCCGATCGACTCAGCCGCACGAATGAGCGCTCCACGCACGGCGTCTGGCGGAAGACCATTGTCCAGCGCGACACCAAGCAGCGATGCCAGTCGATGCCCCGGGGCCTCTGACAGCACCGCCTCGACTGCGACACGCGCCATCGGTCCATCACCTCGCAGATAAGCCGAACATCCCAGGGGCGTCAATGCCTCCGCGCGATACGGATTCGGGACAACGCGCGCCACCAGCGACCACAACGCCTCCGCACCGCCGTCGCAGTCCACGCCGAGCACAGCGTCACGCACCCGCTGATCCACCAACGACGACGCTACGGCCGCCAGCTCGCTATCGGGGATCGCCTCCCCGGCGGCCACACTCCCAGCAATCCGAACCACCCTCTCGACCGCCGCAGCCCGATCTACCGGCCGCGACCCATCGATAAGCGGCGTCACCTGCGTGCACCGTTCGACGTCTACGCAACCGTGGCCGCCAACTCCGCAGGACTCCCGCAGATCCGTCGTCCCGACACCACAGCCGCCACCGCCGCCGCCGACGTAGCCGGATCACCGAGCACACCGCACACCTCGGAATCATCCAGACACGTCCAGCGTGAACCCGCTTCCAGGCGATCCACCATCACCGCCGCGACCACCCTGCATCCACGACCGGCAAGCTCCGCATCGACCTCGGCCACCATTTCGTGCTGTCTCTCGCGATCAACGCTTTCAGACACAATCACAGCGACGGCACTATCGACGCCCTGGCGCCCAACCACCTCTGCCCACCTGGCTGCACCACCGCCCAGCTGGCCGGCAATGATGTCGACCCGTAACGTTGCGACAGTCACCCAGCGTGGCCGAGCACCAGCACCAACGACTCGACCGGGACAAACCCAAGCCGCCCCGAGATATTGGCGACAAACTCACCGAGCGCACGAACCCTACCCATCACAATTTCCCTTTCCAGGAACCGTGGGCCCGCCGAAATGGCTTGCCCTACAACGCACTCATTCTATCTACCGACACCGACACCTCCAAGCAGAGCGAAAGCACCACCACCCCACCCGGGCATCGGGTGGGGTGGTGGTGCTTTCGCTCTGCGGCGCTTACCGGTTAGTTTCGGACAACGACGCGGGCTGGTTGTCCAGTGGCGGCGAGCTGGCCGGCGCACCGGCCGGCCGCGACCCACAGGACGTTCACCGGATAGGGGTTGCCTGACCGCTCCACGACGGCTTGTGGGTAGGCCTTCTCAAAGGCGGCCTGGCCGTCGTAGATCGAGATGGTCATTGCGCCCGCATTGTCGGTGCTGATGTCGAGCTCGCCGGCCACCATGTCGATGAAGTCGTCGATTTCCTGCAGCTCAACCATCGACTTCTCAAGAGGATCCCGCGTCCCGCGTTCGGCCCTGTAGTAGGTCTTCTCGTTCAGGTCCAGCAGGTAGGCGGCCTCGTTCTTGCCGAGCCCGCACGCCAGGCGCGCGGCGGCCATATCGAAGCGCCGCTCACCTCGCAAGACCACTACATCGCGGTCGCGCCGGGTGAGTTCGGCTGCAGCTCTGCCGACCGCGACATGCTGCAGCGTGATCGGGTACTGCACTCGATCTCTTCGTGTGCATGCGTCGGGGTAACTAGCGCCGAACTCAAGGTCGTCGACCACCGCATGCAGCACCACGGTGCCCTCTGGATGTGCCTGCTCAACCATCGTGTGAGCCTGGCCGGCGACGAACGCCTCCATCGCCATCAGTTCACTGATCAGGCCGGCCGGAGCAGTTTCAGAACGACCGCCAGATTCGTAGGTGCGATACCGCTGCAGGGTCATTCCGAAGACCGCGGCGAGGTCCTCCTGCCGCAGGTTCAGCGCCGCTCGGCGCGCTTTCAAGTCTGACCACAGATACTCGACGTACGGCAGATCTTCCCGGTCCACGTCGTCAGGTGAGTTGGTCGGTTGATCCACGCCAAGTACCTCCTCCAGGCACACTGCTGGCCACAGGTCTTCCGCTAGTGCCATGCTCATGGTCATCTCTCCCTTTCGGAGGTCCTGGGCCCGCCGGTCTGGCGTGCCCCATCCGCTCATCGTAGTGTAGGTTCTCAACTTTCGCCGCACCTACGGGGCCCGCTGGCCTGGGCTTTACCAATTCGTCTCATGGCTACTGCACCGGGGTGTTTGTTTACGAAACGCTTCATTTCCTACGTCGCGGATCCCCGAGGAGAACCGCTTGCGTGCGCCCGTGTCCGGGTCGAGGCGGCGGTCGTTGACCCGCGGAGCTTTCACCTCGACTGCGCCGGCTGCGGTGAGCACCGCACGGGCTTGGCGGTAGCCGTTACGCACCACCAGCCGGTGACCGTTGTCATCAAGCTGGTCGGCGTACTGAGCCACGTAGGCAGCGACCTCGGCCTGCAACGCCGCAGCCAGCATCTGCCGAGCGCCGTCGCGAACGATCTCATCGAGCAACGACCGACGATCACCGCCGGTACTTTCGTGGGCCTCCTGGCCATCGTGAACTACGGTGAGCATGGGCGTACCTTCCCAACCAGCGCGCCAACGCCGGTCTTGCTCGAATACCTGAATCCGTGATGATCATCCTCGGGAAGGTGCACCTGTTTTCACGCCCCACGGCGAGGCTCAACCACAGGTATTGGCCATCGCTCCGCCGGGGCGGGTCGTGACGGATGTTGGAATCGGTCCGTGATGTCGTGGGCAGCCGCTAGCGTTGTGGCGATGGACGGCGTGCAGGTACAGAAGAAGCTTGAACTCTCGGGGCCCTGACCCCAGGTGTTGGACACGCTGAATCCCGCAAGATTGGCGGGGGAAGCGAGATGATCGACACCGATGGCAAGGAAAAATTATCCCGAAGAGTTCAAACGAGACGCGGTAGCGCTGTACCGGGATACCGAGGGCGCGACGGTCACCGAGATTGCCGCCGAGCTCGGTATCAGTGGGGTGACGTTATCGGCGTGGTGCAAAGCGGCCGGGGTGCCGATCCGGCACCGCAACCTGACTCCGGCAGGACAGCCGGCGCCGGGTGCGGAAACCCCTGATCAGGAGCTGGCCCGGCTCCGAGCCGAGGTGCAGCAGCTGCGTGCCACACAGACTCGGTTGTCGACCGAGCGTGACATTCTGCGGTCGGCGGCCAAATATTTCGCCGGGGAGACGAACTGGTGAGCCGCTTTCAGTTCGTCGCCGACCACCTCGACGCCTATCCGGTGAAGTGGCTGTGCGCGGTCGTCGAGGTCGCGCGTTCCTCGTTTTATGCCTGGTTGGCCGGCGCTGGCGGCCGTGCTGCGCGTCAGGCCGCGGACGAGGCACTCGAGGCGCGTATCCGCACTGTGCACGATGCGGATAGCACCTATGGTGCGCCGCGGATCACCGCTGAGCTCAACGACGGTGTCCCCGACCAGGAGCGGGTCAACCACAAGCGGGTGGCACGGGTGATGCGCACCGCCGGGATTGCCGGCTACCGCCGCCGACGACGGGTGAAGACCACGACGCCGGATCCGGCGAACCAGAAGGTTCCGGACCTGCTCGGCCGGGATTTCACCGCAGCGACACCGAATGAAAAGTATGTCGGAGACATCACCTACCTACCGTTGGCGACCGGGTCGAATCTGTATCTGGCGACGGTGATCGACTGCTTCTCCGGCCGAGTCGCCGGGTGGGCGATCGCTGAGCATATGCGCACCGAACTGGTCGAAGATGCACTCAAAGCCGCCGAGGCGCTGCGCGGCTCGCTGGCCGGTGCAGTGTTCCATTCCGATCACGGAAGTCAGTACACCTCAACCGATTTCGCCGAACTCTGCGCAGATCTGGGCGTCGTCCAGTCTATGGGCGGGGTGGGGTCAAGTGCCGACAACGCACTCGCTGAGTCGTTCAACGCCTCCCTCAAACGCGAGATCCTGCAGGACCGCAGCAACTGGCCCGACGCGCCCACCTGCCGCCGCGAAGTGTTCTGCTGGCTGGTCCGCTACAACCTGAAACGGAGGCACTCCCGCTGCGCCTATTCCAGCCCGGCCAGCTACGAAAACACCCACACATCCACTACGCTGCCACAAGCCGCGTAACCACAAATCCCGTGTCCACTACACGGGGGCAAGGCCCAGGAGCATGCCCCGTCAATATTCGCCGGAGTTTCGTCAGCGTGCGTTGCGGTTGTTGGACACCACGATGGAAGCCTCGGATGTTTCTGAGTTCGAGGCCATCAAGTCGGTGGCCAGCAAACTCGGTATCTCAGAGGAGTCGGTGCGCCGGTGGCGGCGCAAGGCCCAGGTCGATGCCGGTGAGCGACATGGTACGACGAGCTCTGAACATGCCGAGATTCGTAAGCTCAAGCGTGAAGTCACCGAATTACGCAGAGCCAATGAGATTTTGAAGTCAGCGTCTGCGTTTTTTGCAGCGGAGCTCGACCGCCCCGTGACGAAATGATCGCCTTCATCGACACCTACCGCGATCAGTTCGGGGTCGAGCTCATCTGCCGCATCCTGCGGGCAGCAATCCCGGGGTTCCTCACTTCGCGAGGCTACCGTGCCGCGCGGGCCCGCCCGGCCTGCGATCGCGAGATCCGCGACGAACAGCTGATCGCCGACATGCGCACCGTGCACAAGGACAACTTCTCGGTCTACGGGGTCAAAAAGATGCACGCCGCGATGACCCGACGCGGCTGGCAGGTTGGCCGCGAGCAGACGAGGCGGTTGATGCGCAAAGCCGGTCTACGGGGCGTGCAGCGGGGCAAACCGGTGTTCACCACGATCACCGACCCGGCCGACCAACAGCCGGCCGATCTGGTCAACCGCCAGTTCAAGGCCCCTGCACCCAACCGGCTGTGGGTTGCCGACATCACCTTCGTGCGGACCTGGCAGGGGTTCTGCTACACCGCGTTCGTCACCGATGTCTGCACCCGGACGATCGTCGGCTGGGCAGTATCGGTGACGATGCGCACCGAGGATCTACCGTTGCAGGCATTCAATCATGCTGTGTGGCAGTCGAATTCAGATTTATCTGGGTTGGTGCATCATTCCGACCGCGGATCCCAGTACCTATCGCTGGCCTATACCGACCGACTGGCTGAGCTTGGGATCGCGCCCTCGGTCGGATCCCGCGGCGATAGCTATGACAACGCCCTCGCCGAGGCGGTCAACGCCGCCTATAAGACCGAGTTGATCAACCGCTGCAAGCCGTGGCGGTGCGTCGATGACGTCGAACTGGCAACCGCCGCCTGGGTGGCCTGGTACAACCAGGAACGCCTGCACGAAGCCCTCGGCTACGTTCCACCAGCCGAGTACGAGGCCGCCCTCACCGGCACCTCACACCCCGTGAGCCAGCCAACCCCGGCCCTCACAACCAACTAGGAACAAAACCCGGGGTAGTTCAGCAAGGTCACTGCCGATGCCTGCTACCCGCGGCACACCAACGCCGAGTTCCTGGCCTTCCTCAAGCTGGTCGCCAAGGCCCATCCCCGGGTGCGGCTGTGTGTCATCTGCGACAACTACGCCACCCACAAGCACCCCAATACCCAAGCGTGGCTGGACAAAAACCCGCGAATCACTCTGCATTTCACCCCGACGAGCTGTTCGTGGCTGAATATGGTCGAGATCTTCTTCGGCATCATCACGCGTCAAGCCATCCGCCGCGGCACCTTCACTGATGTCGCCGATCTCGAAGCCGCGATCCGCGCCTACATCGACAGCTACAACGAGCGCGCCACGCCGTTCGCCTGGACCAAAACCGCTGACGAGCTCCTCGGCAAAATCAAACGTAAATCAATCAAAAACACGCGACAGTAGTGACCAGAAATTGCAAGCATTGTGTGACGGATCTCGGCGGTGATACAGGTCAGTTAGCAACCACCAGGAGGTCGCCGCCTTCGACTTGTTCCATCGCACAGACGGCGACGCGTTGCACGGTGCCGGCGTGGGGTGCGGTGATGGCGGCTTCCATCTTCATGGCTTCAATGGTGGCGACGGTTTGTCCGACTTCGATGGTGTCGCCTTCTGTAACAGTGACGGTCACGACGCCTGCGAAAGGTGCGGCAATATGGTCGGGGTTGGCGCGATCAGCTTTCTCCGCCGTCGTTACGGTCACGGCGATGTTGGCGTCGCGCACCACAACGGGACGCAACTGGCCGTTCATCACGCACATAACGGTGCGCCTGCCATGTGTGTCAGCTTCGGAGATCGCTTCGAGCCCGATGAGAAGCTCGACACCTTTCTCCAGTTCGACTCGGTGTTCTTCACCTTGCCGTAAGCCATAAAAGAATTGATTGTCCGACAGTTGGCTGGTGTCGCCGTAGTGGAAGCGGTGCGTTTGGAACTCCGTGGTCGGGCCGGGGAACAACAACCGGTTAAGCAACGCCTGACGCTTTGGCCCGGGTTGCTCGAGCGCCGCCCTGTCCTCATGGGACAGTTCAGCTTCCGGTTTGGTCGGGCTGCGACCCTGCAAGGCTCTGGTGCGCAACGGTTCCGGCCACCCGCCCGCGGGTGTGCCAAGTTCTCCTCTCAGGAACCCGATCACTGAATCCGGGATGTCGTACTCTGCGGGGTTAGCGGCGAAATCCTCGCCACTTATACCAGCTCCCATCAATGCAAGCGACAGATCGCCAACCACCTTGGAGGAGGGCGTGACTTTCACCAGACGCCCGAGGGTTCGGTCGGCGGCAGCGTAGTTGGCTTCGATCTCTTCAAAGCGATCCCCGAATCCGAGCGCGATCGCCTGCTGCCGCAAATTGGACAGCTGCCCGCCTGGGATCTCATGGCTGTAGACCCGGCCCGTCGGGGCTGGTAGCCCTGACTCGAACTGTGCGTACACCTTGCGTACTGCTTCCCAGTACGGCTCCAGCTCACACACCGCTTCCAGCGACAATCCGGTGTCGTGCGCAGTATGCGCGGCAGCGGCCACAATCGAAGACAATGCTGGTTGGCTCGTCGTCCCCGCCAACGGTGCGGCTGCGCCATCGACAGCGTCCGCGCCAGCCTGCCAGGCCGCCAGATAGGTGGCCAACTGTCCGCCCGGGGTGTCGTGGGTGTGCATATGCACAGGTAGATCAAAACGGGACTTCAACGCAGCCACCAGGCTGGTGGCCGCCGAGGGGCGCATCAGTCCAGCCATGTCCTTGATTGCCAATATATGCGCACCCGCCTCGACGATCTGCTCGGCCAACCGCAAATAGTAATCCAGCGTGTACAACGATTCTGCTGGGTTGGACAAGTCCCCGGTGTAGCAAAGCGCGACTTCGGCGACCGCGGTACCCGTAGCGCGCACCGCATCGATGGCCGGGCGCATTGATTCGACGTTGTTCAGCGCATCGAATACCCGAAAAATATCGATCCCAGTGGCTGTCGCCTCGTCGACGAACGCTGCGGTGACGATGTCCGGATACGGCGTGTAACCGACGGTGTTACGCCCGCGCAGCAGCATCTGCAAGCAAATATTCGGCAACGCTCGCCGCAATGCGGCCAACCGCTCCCAAGGGTCTTCTTTCAGGTACCGCAACGCTACGTCGTAAGTCGCGCCGCCCCAACATTCGACTGACAACAACTGCGGCGTCATCCGCGCAACATACGGCGCAACCGTCGACAAACTCGTGGTGCGGATCCGGGTCGCCAACAACGACTGATGCGCATCCCGAAACGTTGTATCCGTGACGCCGAGCGTGGGAGAATTCCGGAGCCACTGGGCAAACCCGGCCGGGCCAAGCTCGACCAGTTTCTGCTTCGACCCTGCTGGTGGTACCCCGCTCAGGTCGATAACTGGTAATTTTTCGCTCGGGTACACGCTGGACGGCCGCTGCCCGTGCGGCTTGTTCACCGTCGTGTCCGCCAGATAGGTCAGAATCTTGGTTCCGCGATCAGCACTGGACCTCGCGGTCAACAACTCCGGCCGCTTGTCGATGAAACTCGTGTTGATCCGCCCCGCTACAAAATCCGGATCGTCAAGCACCGCCGCCAGGAACGAGATGTTCGTCGAAACCCCTCGAATCCGGAATTCCGCTAACGCCCTACGGGTCCGGCGCACTGCGATCGCGAAATCGCGGCCCCTACACGTCAACTTCACCAGCATTGAATCAAAATGCGCCGATACCTCCGCGCCAAGCAACGATCCGCCATCGAGGCGGATCCCTGCGCCGCCCGGTGATCGATACGTGCTGATCCGGCCGGTATCCGGGCGGAATTCATTCGCCGGATCCTCGGTAGTGATCCGGCACTGCAGCGCCACCCCGTGCGTAACGATCAATTCTTGGGACAAGCCCAGATCGGCCAACGATTCGCCGGACGCGATCCGGAACTGGCTCGAAACCAAGTCTATATCGGTGATCTCCTCGGTCACCGTGTGTTCCACTTGGATCCGCGGGTTCATCTCGATGAACACATGATTACCCCGCTCATCAAGGAGGAATTCCACCGTCCCCGCACACGAATAGCCGATCTGACGGGCGAATGCCACCGCATCGTCGCAAATGCGCTGCCGCAAACCCAAATCCAGGTTCGGGGCCGGAGCGAGTTCGATCACCTTCTGATGCCGGCGCTGCACTGAGCAGTCCCGCTCGAACAGGTGGATCACGTTGCCGTAGTTGTCGGCGAGAATCTGCACCTCGATATGACGCGGGTTGATAACTGCCTGCTCCAAGAACACCGTCGCATCCCCAAAGGCCGACTCCGCTTCCCGGCTCGCAGCCTCGATCGCCTCGACCAAACCCACCGGATCAGCAACCCGCCGCATGCCTCGACCACCTCCCCCGGCGACCGCCTTGACAAACAACGGAAACTCCATGCCACGTGAAGCGGCCACCAACTCATCCACCGATGTCGACGGCGCCGACGACGCTAACACCGGTAGCCCCGCAGCCCGCGCCGCCGCGATCGCCCTAGCTTTGTTACCGGTCAATTCCAGCACGGCGGGGGACGGCCCGACGAAAGTGATGCCCGCGGCCGCACACGCTGCAGCCAATTCCGGGCTCTCCGATAAGAATCCGTATCCGGGGTATACGGCATCGACGTCCGCAGCCACCGCAATTCGCACCATCTCATCAACCGACAAATACGCCCGCACCGGATGGCCGATCTCTCCGATCTGATACGCCTCATCGGCCTTGAGTCGGTGCACCGAGTTGCGGTCTTCATGCGGATACACCGCAACTGTGCCGAGATTTAGCTCATGCGCCGCCCGAAAAGCCCTTATCGCGATCTCGCCGCGATTAGCAACCAGCACCTTCGAAAATGTCGTCTTCGGGGTGTACTTCGATTGTCGAGTCATTACGCATCTTTCGTATGTTCACCGTGCCGGGGGGTATCGCGTTGCGCGCCGATCCATGGCCGATCTGCAGTCATCTCGACTTTCTTTACGCGCAGCCGTAGCCGAAATCAGCCACCGGAATCGGAATCTGGACCAGTGCCATTGCCAGACCGCACCGCGGCTTAGCCGCGCCAGGTCCCGCTTCGGCCAGTTCTCGTTATCAGGAATGATCGGTTCCGGCTACTGCAATGGTGGACTCGTGAATGCACGACTCCAGCACAACCCCGACCAAACCAAATATCTTCTGACCTAGCCGTAAGCGGATTAGAATCACTGCTTGGCTGGGCGAGACCTATTTAACGGACTATCCGCAAGTACACCTCCCATAATGAGGTTTAATTAGAGATGGCGCCGCGGCAAGATGGGCGCTTAGCGCAATGCATGCCAGGGTCCACTATCGAGCAGAAGTCCCCTCGTCAGCAAGGGCACACAACAGTTGATTAAGCGTGGAGCTATGCGCACACCCATATAGTGTCATTTCTGTAGGTTCGGCCGAATGCTGCGCAGGTCCTCCCTGTCCTCGATTCAAGACCGTTCCCGAGCTGCCTCGACAAGCGCCCGGAACAGCCGGCCGTCGATGCCCTCTTCCGGATGCCACTGGACGCCAATCATGAAACGCCGATCAACGCCCTCGACCGCTTCGATCACTTCGTCTTCAGCTCGGCCAACGACAACTAGGCCGTCACCAAGAACGTCGATTGCTTGGTGATGATGCGAGAGCACGGGCGCGGAAGGATCGTAGTATCCGCGGCTAAGGTGTTCGGAGTCGAAAACCACCGGGTGCTCGTTGAATGTGCCCCGTGTCAGACGGTGCACGTCCGACGCACCCGCACTCGGCAGGTCTTCGATTAGAGTGCCACCCCGCGATACGTTCAACACTTGGAGTCCTCGGCAGACGCCCAGGACCGGTAGGTCAGCTTTCCAAGCAGCCTGAATCAGCGCGACTTCGAAGCGGTCTCTTTCATGGCTGTGGTCGGCATGGCTTTCCTCGGACTCTTCCCTTCCACTCCAAGTACCACACACGTCCTCGCCACCGATTAAGACGAGTGCGTCAACCAAATCAACGACCGTTTGAATTGCGCCGACATCGCTGATCTGCGGAGGAAGAAGGATCGGCACACCCCCGGCATCACTAATCTTGTCCACATAGGTCCGGGGAGTCAGCACGCAATTCGCCTTCCAATCGACCCAATCCGCGTATACGGCATACGTACTGATACCGATCAGTGGCGGTTGTGACATCATTGAGTGTCACCAGTCGATCCGGCACATATCCGTAGTCCCGCCGTTTTGGAATTGCTGCCGAAGGGCGCCACTCCCGCAGAGTGCGCGTTGAATTTCCTAACAGGGGGAACAGTCCAAAAGATGATCACAAGTAAATCCTCAACATAACTTCTCAACTCCTAATCGGTCACAGCTAGCAGGTGTCGTTAAGTCCCCGGAGAAGCTGCACGTCGAGCCGGCCCTCACGTCGGCGACACCATCCCGCATATCTACCCTGACGACAGCAACCGCGGCAGCTTTTCGTGATCATGGGTTGTCACATATCCTCGTTCACGTCCTATACGGCCTATCGTATCCGACGTGCAATTGCATCGGTCAACTCGTGAAGACCAGCCCGGTCGTCAGTTACATTTGATCGCGCGTTCCGTTTCCCAGGTTTCCGACGCCGCCGGCGGGTGCCGCGACAGGGTCAGGCCTTTGTCCTGATGTAGACGTTCTTAAGTTCGGTGTATCCGTCGATAGCTGCCATGCCCATCTCGCGTCCAAATCCGGATTGTTTGAAGCCCCCGAACGGTGCTTGGATACGAACGGAGGAGTTCGTATTCACCGATAACGTTCCGCTCTCCACCCCTCTAGCGACCCGCAGGGCCCTACCGATATCAGACGTCCAGATGGACCCGCTGAGACCGTAGATTGTCGAGTTCGCTTTACGAATTGCGTCCTCTTCATCGTCGAATGGCAGAATCACCGCGACTGGTCCGAAGATTTCTTCGTTCACGATCGCCGATCCAGGGTCAGGATCGATGACGACGTGCGGCGCCAGCCAGAAGCCAGGGCCATCTGGTACGTCGCCGGAGACGATCGACTGGCTCGTCCCGTTCAGATAGGACTGGACTCGTTCACGGTGCAGTTGGGACACTAGCGGACCGAGTTGTGTCGTTTCATCGCCGGGATCCCCGATGCGCAGAGTGCGCGTCTTGTCGATGAACCCTGCGATGAACTCCTCGTAGACCGATCTTTGAACGAGGATCCGGCTCCGGGCGCAGCAGTCCTGGCCCGTGTTGTCGTACACGCCTAGGGGCGCTTCGCTGATAGCACGCTCCACATCTGCATCGGCGAACACAATGCTTGCTGATTTTCCACCTAGCTCCAACGTCAATCGCTTCATGGAGTCGGCCGCGGAGCGCATTACCTCTTTGCCGGTCTCGGTGGAGCCAGTGAAACTAACCTTTGCCACTAGCGGATGGCTAGTTAGCACTTTGCCGACCGTCGATCCCGGACCCGATATCACCTGCACCAAATTGGGCGGCAAATCTAGTGCCGCAACCAACTCGCCAAACCGGCGCGTTGACATCGGAGTCTCATCAGCAGGCTTGACGACAACCGCATTGCCTGCGGCCAGCGCAGGAGCGATGTTCCAAGATGCGATCGGCAGCGGGAAGTTCCACGGCGCGATGACAGCCACGACACCCAAGGGCTCCCGGAAAGTCAGATCCACACCGTCGTCGACAGGAATGGTGTCTCCAAGAATCTTATCGACGATCCCAGCATAGTAGTGAAAAGTTGCTGCGACACCGCTGATTTCAGCTCGAGCGTTGCTGATCGGCTTCCCAACATCTAAAGATTCCAGCCTCGCAAGCTCCTCGAGATTCGCTACTACGGTGTCTGCAATAGCTCTCAGGGCCTCACCACGGGCCGAGAGCGGCAGATTGACCCACGCACGTTGCGCCACCGCTGAGCGCTGAACAGCCGCGTCGGCATCAGCAACGTCAGCGACGACGAACTCATCGATTACCTCCTCCGTAGCCGGGTTTATGACGGTGTTCACAGTAGACATACGGGTCCTTGTCCTATGCGGCGCGCCCATCCCGGATATCACCAGGGAGCGCTGATCAACTCGCCTTACAGTGTCGTGAGCCAGCGCCCTGCCGCAAAGGGCGCGGAGCACCCGGATAGGTGCAACACCGTGCATCGCGCACATACGACGGCCCGCCTCACCTCGTACAATCATTGCGGTTGAACTAAGCAGGGCAAGACTCAACCCGGAAGCTGATTCCGGTCTCACCGACCCGCTCACATACAGCGGGCGGCGGTTCGCGGTGCGCACATGCCTGGAAGTCGCACACACGCAAATGCCGGCATGGAGCGCAGCCATCTAGCGCGCTGTGGCCCTCGAGCGACACACCGACATCCCGACACAAGGAGAAACACACCATGTCTGATAGCGTCGCGCAGAACGCCATCGTCACAGGAGCCGGTTCCGGCAACGGAAAGGCGATCGCCGAACTGCTTCTCTCCCAAGGAGCTAACGTCGCACTACTCGATATCTCGCCAGAATCCCTCGCAGACACAGCATCCCGGTTCCCCGCTGCGGTACCCATCAGCGTGGACGTCGCAGATCCAGAATCAGTGAGCCGTGCGGTTGCTTGCGTGAAGCGAGACCTGGGGCATGTGGATCTACTGGTCAACAATGCCGGGATCGTCCGATCGACCAAGTTCACAGAATTATCCTTGGACGAGTGGAATGAGGTATTCGCCGTGAACGCTGCCGGCCCGTTTCTCGTGAGCCAGGCAACGATGCCGCTCCTTCGCGCCGCCGCCGCAGCACGTGGTCCGCAATCAACTGCCGCGATCGTGAATATCACCTCAGTTGAAGCACACATTGTTATCTCCAGCAGCGGACATCCCCAAGTCCATTACAACGCGTCGAAGGGCGCGTTATTGCAGTTCACCCGCGCACTGTCCATCGACTGCGCCAAAGATCGGGTTCGTGTCAATGCAGTGGCGCCCGGATTCATCGAAACACCCTTCACGCAAAGCACCCTCGACAATCCAGTGGTCAAGGAGTGGCTCTTGGAGCGCACACCCTTGGGGCGCATCGGCAAACCTTCAGACGTAGCGGAAGCAGTGGCGTTTCTAGGTGGTGAGCAGGCCAGTTGGATCACCGGCACCACCTTGTTCGTCGACGGTGGGTGGACAGTGTACTGAGGAAGGTTCGTCCGGTGGTCGTAGCATTCGCTCAGCGACACCACCGTCGGCCCCGCCTTCCGACCAAACACCTCGCGACACCGAGACGGTGGCTACCACAGCATTTACGAGCGCATCGACACCAAACCCCGAGTGTTTTCACTATCATGGTGCCCAGAGTTGGACCGCGACGATGCGCCTGGCGGTACACACTCCTCAGATGCGTGGTTGCCAGCGCTGGTAGGCGTAGACGGTGCAGGTGTCAGTTGCACAGAAGGTGGTGCCCTCACACACGGCGTCGGGGGCCTCTGCAAGGGAGCAAAGCCACGTCGCGCGGCCGCAGGTGCCGAGTCCTGGGAGATATCCGACTAGATGTCGGCTGCCGTGTCAGCACTCCCCCCGAACAGACACAGCAGCTAGTCCGCTGTGAAGGTTCGAGCGGTTTTCAGATTGATACTGAATCATCGGGCAACCCATCGTGGATCGTACGATCGGTTGCCCGATGACGATGAACCCTCGGGAAGTGTGTGAGCACAAACTCCTGCTCGACCAGGTGACGCACAACTTGGTCGCAGCTGAGAGAAGGGCGAAGACGTTAGCGGAGCTGAACCGCCTACTCGCCCACGGCTGGGATCCTCTGGAGCTCGCGCAGTACGCAGTTGATCTAGTCATGCGTGCGACCGGGGCTTCGGGCAGCTTTGTTTATTTGTGGGATCCTGGCACAGAACGATTAGTACTGCGGGTGGCAACCACTGGGCGCCAGTCAGCCCACGTCGGTCAGGTTCATTTACGACTCGGCGAAGGAGTCACCGGTTGGGCCGCATTGATGCGACAGACCGTCGTTATTCAGGACGACATCTCACAGGATCCTCGGTCTATCAGCTTCCCATTTCTGGACGAGGACAGATTCCGGTCGATGGTGTCGGTGCCCACTGTCGCAGGCGGGTCCGAACTCATGGGCACATTCAATGTCGTCTCGGTCCACCCAGGAGCTTTCGATTCTCACGATATCGACTTAGCGACAGAGGTCGGCAGACTCCTCGCCTCTGGGTTGGTCCAGGCAAAAACAATAGAGGACCTTCGGCGTCAGTCTGCCGCCGCCCGATTCCTCATGACGGTTCCTCCTGACGCCACCAGCTCACTGCAACGATGCATTGACGTGCTGGCGGGTTCCATCCGAGAACAGGTAGGCGCCTTACTATGCACGATTGAGCTAGCTGAACGCGATTCCGTCGCCGGTCCGATCCGTCCCGGTATCGCATTTGCCCCTGACGTCGACCACGCACTGATCGTCCTCGGCCGCTCAGTGCGGTCTCGAGCCGAACTAACGGCACTTGTGCGCGAACTGGATACCGACAAAGAGAAGTTTGCCACGTCATTCGGTCCCTTGGTACCTTTGGGCGTTGTCACGTGTTATCGCAGCCAGGCGTTTACCGATAATGACACGCGCATAATCGAGGCGTTGAGTACCCAGTCGGCAGCTCTCATCGCTTCGGTAACAAACTCTGTGGCCACCACCCCACTCGCGGGGCGTCTGTGCGCGCCACCGACGCTCGATCTTGTCGAAAGGGCGCTTCTCGAACTCGGTTGGCGTCCTGGACCAACACACCCGATCATTTTGAGGATGCCGGCGTCGCAGTTTCGGTCAAATGCATCGTTCGACCGAATCGTCGATGCCCTGAGGAAGGTGTGTGACTCATTCGAAGGTGTTGTGATCGTGCCATCGGCACCTACGGTAACGCTGCTCGTTCGTCATCAGCCTGATCAGTGGCCAACGTTTCTGCAGACGTTGCGACTTGCAATCAAGTCTCTGCCGTCCGACTCGCAACAACCCCTCTCCGTCGGGGTCGGCCCTCTGGCGGCGGACCCGCTAGACATCCGAGACAACCTCGCGCACGCGGAAACAGCCTTGGTATGGGCAGAACTACTCGGAGAGACCGCCGTGCAATATGACGACATCGCACACCTGCTCAATGTGCCCAGCGCCATAGTCAATACAGGGCCTGCCCTCCGGGAGGCGCTGCTGAGGATGCGGGAAATCGCTAGGTACGACCTTAGATACGGTACCGAACTCTCCCACACGCTTGACACGTATATTTCGAATGGCCGCTCGATGACCGACACAGCAGAAAAGCTGTTCATTCACCGAAATACTTTGCGCCAAAGGCTAGCCCGTATCGAGGATGTCATGGGCCAACCCATTGCACCCACAGACGACTGGACAGCATTCGCGGTGGCAGCACGACTCAACGCTGCCCGCGGTGGAATCCTTCACATTGGCCCATCCGGACCGCGTCTAGGATAGCGTCCCGAGAAATGGTGGACTTCGGATGGGCCTTGCCCCCGTGTAGTGGACACGGGATTTGTGGTTACGCGGCTTGTGGCAGCGTAGTGGATGTGTGGGTGTTTTCGTAGCTGGCCGGGCTGGAATAGGCGCAGCGGGAGTGCCTCCGTTTCAGGTTGTAGCGGACCAGCCAGCAGAACACTTCGCGGCGGCAGGTGGGCGCGTCGGGCCAGTTGCTGCGGTCCTGCAGGATCTCGCGTTTGAGGGAGGCGTTGAACGACTCAGCGAGTGCGTTGTCGGCACTTGACCCCACCCCGCCCATAGACTGGACGACGCCCAGATCTGCGCAGAGTTCGGCGAAATCGGTTGAGGTGTACTGACTTCCGTGATCGGAATGGAACACTGCACCGGCCAGCGAGCCGCGCAGCGCCTCGGCGGCTTTGAGTGCATCTTCGACCAGTTCGGTGCGCATATGCTCAGCGATCGCCCACCCGGCGACTCGGCCGGAGAAGCAGTCGATCACCGTCGCCAGATACAGATTCGACCCGGTCGCCAACGGTAGGTAGGTGATGTCTCCGACATACTTTTCATTCGGTGTCGCTGCGGTGAAATCCCGGCCGAGCAGGTCCGGAACCTTCTGGTTCGCCGGATCCGGCGTCGTGGTCTTCACCCGTCGTCGGCGGCGGTAGCCGGCAATCCCGGCGGTGCGCATCACCCGTGCCACCCGCTTGTGGTTGACCCGCTCCTGGTCGGGGACACCGTCGTTGAGCTCAGCGGTGATCCGCGGCGCACCATAGGTGCTATCCGCATCGTGCACAGTGCGGATACGCGCCTCGAGTGCCTCGTCCGCGGCCTGACGCGCAGCACGGCCGCCAGCGCCGGCCAACCAGGCATAAAACGAGGAACGCGCGACCTCGACGACCGCGCACAGCCACTTCACCGGATAGGCGTCGAGGTGGTCGGCGACGAACTGAAAGCGGCTCACCAGTTCGTCTCCCCGGCGAAATATTTGGCCGCCGACCGCAGAATGTCACGCTCGGTCGACAACCGAGTCTGTGTGGCACGCAGCTGCTGCACCTCGGCTCGGAGCCGGGCCAGCTCCTGATCAGGGGTTTCCGCACCCGGCGCCGGCTGTCCTGCCGGAGTCAGGTTGCGGTGCCGGATCGGCACCCCGGCCGCTTTGCACCACGCCGATAACGTCACCCCACTGATACCGAGCTCGGCGGCAATCTCGGTGACCGTCGCGCCCTCGGTATCCCGGTACAGCGCTACCGCGTCTCGTTTGAACTCTTCGGGATAATTTTTCCTTGCCATCGGTGTCGATCATCTCGCTTCCCCCGCCAATCTTGCGGGATTCAGCGTGTCCAACACCTGGGGTCAGGGCCCGATCGGCGTGATTCATGTAACGCGATCAACGAGTTGAGGTGAGCCCCCTGTAGTGGTCCAGTCGTTGTGGGACTCTGTTGCCCGGTGTTCGGGCAAGGGAAGAATCGACAACGACTGGACCACTACAGGGGGCTCACCTCACAGGTGTCAGGCAGATCGCACGTGATTTGGGTCGTGCCTCATCGAGACATCGCGGGAGCTCCGCCGCAATGCTGCCACGCGGTGCGGCAAGCTCGACTACCGTGCCTCGGTTGCGCAGTGGAAGGCGACCTGGTCGCCCAGCGTCCGAAGTCCGCGAAGCTAGTCGCCAATCCTCGGGTGCGTAAGTATGTCCAGGACAGGCTGAGCGGCCGGATCAGCCGGAGCGACGGCACAACGGTACTTGGGCCCAGAAACGGAGCAATGGACCGGACACACCAAGCCGCACCGCGGAGATCGCACGGGTGCTCTACATCCAGCGCCGAGGTGCGCTCAAGCTCGAACTCATCCTGTGCCTTCGTACTGGTCGTGCGCTACGGCCGCCGCGGGCCAGGTCAAAGCGCACGGCGTGGGCCCACGTCACACCCGAAGTCCTCCTCAGCGAGCGGCCCGCTGAGTTGGACGACCGCGCCGTCCCCGGCCACTTGGAAGGAGACCTCCTGATCGGATTGGAACGCTCGGCGATCGGCGCAACTTGGTGGAACGAAGACCCGCTTCACGCTGCTGATTCACTTTCCCCGCGAAGAGGTTACCGACACGGACACAGCGTCAAGAATGGCCCTGCCCTCGCAGGCTATGGGGCGACTGCGATGAAGAACGCCCTTGCCGCAGCCATGAGCACGCTGCCCGAACAGTTGCGACGCTCGGCTGCGCGAGCTGCTCTCGATGTTCATTGACACCCTGATGGGTGCTGAAGCCGATGCATTATGCGGGCCGGCTACGGCGAGCGCAGCGGGGATCGAACCAACCACCGCAACGGTTACCGTCGCCGTGAATTCAACACGCGGGCAGGCACGTTGGATGCGGCAATCCCGAAACTGCGCCACGGTTCGTACTTTCCGGACTGGCTAGTGGAGCACCGCATGTGCGCCCGAGCGGGCCCTGACCACGGTGGTGGCTACCTGCTCGGAGTGTCGACGCCGCGGATGGACAAACTGGTCGGCATCTTCCCCGACCGAGGCGCCCTGATCCGCCTCGCCGGAGCCGTCCTGGCCGAACAACACGACGAACGGGCCGAATCCCGGCGCTCCCTCGGCCTCGACGCCCTCAGCAAATCACGAGCCGTCCAGAATTCACCGACAGAACCGAAGGTCACCCCAGAGGCGCTCACCGCCTGAACCGTCAACCCTAAGAATCACACGACGACCGAATACCACGTCCCTGGACTTGAACCGATGAGAGTGCACATATGTGCACTGTGCACGGTGCACGGTGGCGAGATGTTTAGAGTGCTTCGCGCACTTTGCGGCACTGCGATGGCTCATCACACTGTTAGGTGGGGCGACCGGTGCCCCCTGGTGATATCCGAGATGGGCGCGCCGCATAGGACAAGGACCTGTATGTCTACTGTGAACACCATCATAAACCCGGCCACTGAGGAGGCTATCGACGAGTTCGACGTTGCTGATGTCGACGCGGCTGTTCAACGCTCAGCGGTGGCGCAACGTAAGTGGGTTAATCTGCTGCTCTCGGCACGTGGCGAGGCATTGAGAGCTACTGCAGACACCGTCGCAGCGAACCTCGAGGACCTTGCGAACCTGGAATCTCTAAATGTTGGTGGCGATGTGGTGTATCTCGGGGATCTTTAGTGGTAGCCAGAGGTCTATTCGGTACTTGTATAAACGCGGCTGCACTATGAATTTTTGGAGGCTTATTCCGAGGTAGCGGCCAATTCATGAAGATAAGAACAGTTGCCGTCGGCCGGTGTTTGCATTTTTGAACGTGTGGTTGGCATTGGCAAACCGACGCCAGTCGCAGCGCGGGCTGGCGTCGGTGGGATAGCAGACTAAGTGAACAGAGCATAAGGATTATTTGATGACCATGCTGACAGCAGTATCAGTCGCAGACCGGCTTTCTCAGTTGCAATCGTCCGGTGTCGACACTCTCGTGATCGGCGCTGCCGACGTCAACGGCCTTTTCCGGGCGAAGCGGTTTTCTTTGGACTTATTCTCGCGGGAGAACGTGGAGATTGCCTTCAGCGACTATGTGTTCGCTGCCGATCTGCAGGACGCCATGATGAGCCCGCGGCCCGGATACCGCGGTTACTTTCCGACGGAGTCTCTGGGCCTGCCCGATGTATATGTCAGACCTGACTGGGACCTGTTGCGCGTGCTGCCGTGGGATCCGCGTACAGCTTTAGTCCTTGGCGACTTCTACCACCGCGATGGCGATGAGGTCGCGATTTCGCCGCGAGGAGTTCTCAAGCGGGTGATCCGGCGTCTGGAGGAAATGGGACTTCAGGCAGTGGCAGGCTGCGAGTACGAGTTCTTTATCTTCCGCGGCAACCCTGAGGAAGTTCGCGCCCATCCGTCCGAACTTGCCCCCCTCAGCGTCGGGCCGTCCTACAGCTATGGCAGGGGGGCTGAAGATGAGGCATTGCTCGGAATCGTCAGGCGGATGATGGAACAAGCAGGAATTCCAGTGGAGACCGCCCACCCGGAAGCTGCACCGGGACAAAGCGAGATCACGATCCGCTATGCGGACGCGCTGGCCGCTGCCGACCATGCGTTCCTCTACAAGCAGTTTGTCTCCGAACTCTTGGCTCGGGAAGGGATGACAGCCTCATTCATCGCCAAGTTGTCGCGGAGTGGGTTCGGATCGAGCGGACATATCCATATCAGTCTTCGTGATGAAGCGGGGGAGCCGATGATGGTTGACAGTGACGGCGAGTTCTCGGAGACGACATTTCACGCCATCGCTGGTTTCCTGTCGACACTACCGGAGTTCACGGCCTTCTACGCGCCGACGGTGAACTCATATCGCCGCTACCAGACGCCCTACGGTCTCGCCGGAGATACCGTTGCTTGGGGGATCGAGAACCGTACGTGTGCGGTCCGCCTCATCCAGGCTGGGCGGTCCGGAAGTCGTTTCGAGACTAGGACGCCCGGAGCGGACATAAACCCGTACATCGCGTTGGCCGCTGCTCTGGCTGGCGTCGGTCATGGGATCGAGTGCAACGCGTCCCCGCCGCCCGAGACAGTGGGCGACGCGTATCAGGATCCTGTTGTAGGGCGAGTCCCGAACGACCTTCAGACATCTACGATGTTGCTTTCCAACAGCGCAATTGCTCGAGACTGGCTCGGTGACGAATTTGTCGACTACTACGCCGAGACTCGGTTTTGGGAGTCCGAGCAGCACCGGCTGGCGGTCACTGATTGGGAGTTGCGGCGCTACCTCTGACCAGTGTTCTTGGAGCCGAGGTGGGTGAGGGTTCTCGCTGAGCGTCGGGTATCTCGGGTGGGAATGTCTGGGTGGCGCCTGCGAATCCGCCACCGCTGGCGTGTTCCCGCTGAGTGAGTCCGATCAGTTTTAGAGTCCTGTGGCCCGATGTCGGGCCGAGAACGGGCGATGAAACGTATGGCTGGTCGGAAGCGGCATTCCGCGGAGGACATCGTGCGCAAACTGGGTCGCGCGGACGAGCTGACCGCGGCAGGCAAGACCGGCGAGGAGATCGCCGCGGAGCTGAGTGTCTCGGTGGCGACGCTGTACAACTGGCGGCGCGCCTATGGCGGGATGGACACCGACGTCGCCAAGGAACTCAAAGAGCTGCGCGAGCAGAACGCCCGACTGAAGCGGCTAGTGTCGCGCGTCTGAATTGGGCCTTGCCCCCGTGTAGTGGACACGGGATTTGTGGTTACGCGGCTTGTGGCAGCGTAGTGGATGTGTGGGTGTTTTCGTAGCTGGCCGGGCTGGAATAGGCGCAGCGGGAGTGCCTCCGTTTCAGGTTGTAGCGGACCAGCCAGCAGAACACTTCGCGGCGGCAGGTGGGCGCGTCGGGCCAGTTGCTGCGGTCCTGCAGGATCTCGCGTTTGAGGGAGGCGTTGAACGACTCAGCGAGTGCGTTGTCGGCACTTGACCCCACCCCGCCCATAGACTGGACGACGCCCAGATCTGCGCAGAGTTCGGCGAAATCGGTTGAGGTGTACTGACTTCCGTGATCGGAATGGAACACTGCACCGGCCAGCGAGCCGCGCAGCGCCTCGGCGGCTTTGAGTGCATCTTCGACCAGTTCGGTGCGCATATGCTCAGCGATCGCCCACCCGGCGACTCGGCCGGAGAAGCAGTCGATCACCGTCGCCAGATACAGATTCGACCCGGTCGCCAACGGTAGGTAGGTGATGTCTCCGACATACTTTTCATTCGGTGTCGCTGCGGTGAAATCCCGGCCGAGCAGGTCCGGAACCTTCTGGTTCGCCGGATCCGGCGTCGTGGTCTTCACCCGTCGTCGGCGGCGGTAGCCGGCAATCCCGGCGGTGCGCATCACCCGTGCCACCCGCTTGTGGTTGACCCGCTCCTGGTCGGGGACACCGTCGTTGAGCTCAGCGGTGATCCGCGGCGCACCATAGGTGCTATCCGCATCGTGCACAGTGCGGATACGCGCCTCGAGTGCCTCGTCCGCGGCCTGACGCGCAGCACGGCCGCCAGCGCCGGCCAACCAGGCATAAAACGAGGAACGCGCGACCTCGACGACCGCGCACAGCCACTTCACCGGATAGGCGTCGAGGTGGTCGGCGACGAACTGAAAGCGGCTCACCAGTTCGTCTCCCCGGCGAAATATTTGGCCGCCGACCGCAGAATGTCACGCTCGGTCGACAACCGAGTCTGTGTGGCACGCAGCTGCTGCACCTCGGCTCGGAGCCGGGCCAGCTCCTGATCAGGGGTTTCCGCACCCGGCGCCGGCTGTCCTGCCGGAGTCAGGTTGCGGTGCCGGATCGGCACCCCGGCCGCTTTGCACCACGCCGATAACGTCACCCCACTGATACCGAGCTCGGCGGCAATCTCGGTGACCGTCGCGCCCTCGGTATCCCGGTACAGCGCTACCGCGTCTCGTTTGAACTCTTCGGGATAATTTTTCCTTGCCATCGGTGTCGATCATCTCGCTTCCCCCGCCAATCTTGCGGGATTCAGCGTGTCCAACACCTGGGGTCAGGGCCCCTCCTCCGGATCCACCAATCGAAGGAATGCCATTCGCCGGAATTAACGAAGAGAGGCGTCGTCAACTCTGTTGATTTGGCTTACTCGCTTCGGACCGGGCTTCAAAAATTCTCAATTGCCACCTGCACACTCTAAAAACTGAATATATGCGTCACGCACATGTCCGGCGGTTGCAGCCAAGGCTAACGTCACCTCCAGTCTTCTGTTGACTCCAGCCGACCGTCTGCTGGCCTATTCCACGTGAAGGTGCGCATGATACCGAGTTCCCCTGTTGCAGTTGCGAAGTCAGGTTCGTCGACTTCGACTAACCTACTACGAAGTTCGATCAACTTCCTCCACATCGCGCTTATGGTGACGGCCACGGCGGCTCCCCTGGTCGTGGTTTCGACGTACATCCCGATTTCAATCTCAAGCGGAGCCGGCATCGCCACACCCCTGACCTATGCGGTGACTACCGTGATTCTGTTGGTCTTCGCAGTGGGTTTTGCACAGATGGCGAAACGCATTACGTCAGCCGGCGCGTTCTATACTTTCACGACACAGGGTCTCGGAAGACCGCTAGGTCTCGCCGCCGGACTCCTTATCCTTTCGGCATACAGCATGATCGCCGCCGCTATCTCGGGAGGGTTCGGATACTTCACCTCCGCGTTGCTGATCAACTACTTCGGCATCAAGGTCGCCTGGTACTGGTGCGCTATCACCGCAATGCTCGTCATGTTTGCCATCTCGTACTTCAAAGTTACGCTGACTGCTCGGATTCTGGCGGTCCTCTTGGTTCTCGAGGTGCTGATTGTTGTCTTGGTGTGTGTATTTACGATCGGTAAGGGCGGCGCAACGGGACAGATGCCAGCGGCGTTTAATCCGGCAGAGTGGGTTGCAGCCCCTGCAGTGGGAATCGGGTTCTTCCTCGCGTTTTGGTCGTGGATTGGATTTGAAACGACTGCCATCTATGGCGAAGAAACGAAGGATCCGAAGCGAAGCGTGCCTAAGGCTACTTATATCGCCGTGATAACGCTGGGCGTCTTCTACACGTTCGCGGCGTATACCGCGGTCATCGGATTCGGCACCGACGCGCCAGAGCAGGCCGGAGTTTTGGTCGGAGACTACTTTTTTGTGATTGCCGATCTCTACACATGGCACGCCGTGCGAGTAGTCATGGACTTCTTGGTTGTGTCAGGGTTTTTCGCATGCGTATTTGCGTGGCACAATAACGCTGCACGGTACCAATACTCGTTGGGGCGTGACGGGGTTCTGCCCCGCGTCCTTGGGCGGACGCACCCTATTCACAAGTCGCCCTACATTGCGGCTGCGGTGCAGGCCGTAATCGTCATTGTTGTGATCGCCCTTTTCGCCGCAGCCGGCGCTGATCCCCTGCTCGAACTCGGGACCTGGTTGGCGATCTTTTGCACGCTCGCCGTGATCGTAGTCCAGCTGCTGGTCTCAGTAGCGGTGATCGGTTACTTCAACCGGGTCGGTCGTCAAACGCCAGCTGACTACCTAAAGACGTTGGCCGCTCCTGCCATCGGGGCTGTGGGGCAGCTTGTGATCCTGGTTCTGTTGCTCGAAAACCTGACATTCCTCGCGGGGGACGATTCGGTAATTGTCGGGTTGATCCCCCTCTACGTGGCGGTGATAGCGGCAGCATCGATCGGCTATGCCCTCTGGTTGCGCAAGCGAGACCCAGTCCGGTACACGGCAATTGGACAGATGCATGAGGACGAGCTAATCGACGTTTGTTGCGTCCACGAAGGTGAGGAGGAGCCGAGTTCCGGCGTGTCGTTGCCGAATGATTGAAAGCCATCGCGTGATCTTTCGCGAGACCGTCGAAAGTCACTCCAGCAAAGGAATCTTCGCGATGACCACCTGCGATCTGTGCGGTTCCAGGTCATACGCAACCGGTCGTCATCGGGATATGGTTACCGTAGGCCGGGGGCCCGGTGGGCGTTGAAGTTGCGGATGGGCTTGTGGTTGTGCCCGGGCGTGTAGTGACACTTCGTTGATGCCGTCGAGGACGCGGAAGTAGTGATCTTCAACGACGACGGTAACGATAGTGCCAGCGTATAGTGCGCCGATCCCGCCTGCGCTGTCCGGCCACCATGATCGCGCCACCAAATCCATTCAACCACAAAGAACTCCAACAAACGCGCGGGGTTCGTCCCGCGCGGTCACCGCTTCCACCGCCACCGCTGGCCGGGCCACAAAGCGTGCAGCGAAGAGTCCGTAAAGACGGCCCTTCCGGCATCAATTCTCCGTCTCCGTCCACGAGGAGCGTGGTCGGCGGGCGCCTCGGTGGGCACCGACACCCCGCTATGAGAAGTGGTCCGCTCCAAATGGTACCGGCAATGGTGAGATGAGAGCGACGCAGTCAGACGAAGGGAACGAGACATGGTTCAGGGGTGCAGGGGCGGACCGCCAGGCAGCGATCCGATCGGGGCGAACCCGTTCTCCAACGACCCATTTGCCGCGCCGTCAAACACAGCAAGCGCACCGAACATGCCATCCGCGCCTGCGAATCCGCCACCGCTGGCGTGTTCCCGCTGAGTGAGTCCGATCAGTTTTAGAGTTCTGTGGCCCGATGTCGGGCCCTGACCCCAGGTGTTGGACACGCTGAATCCCGCAAGATTGGCGGGGGAAGCGAGATGATCGACACCGATGGCAAGGAAAAATTATCCCGAAGAGTTCAAACGAGACGCGGTAGCGCTGTACCGGGATACCGAGGGCGCGACGGTCACCGAGATTGCCGCCGAGCTCGGTATCAGTGGGGTGACGTTATCGGCGTGGTGCAAAGCGGCCGGGGTGCCGATCCGGCACCGCAACCTGACTCCGGCAGGACAGCCGGCGCCGGGTGCGGAAACCCCTGATCAGGAGCTGGCCCGGCTCCGAGCCGAGGTGCAGCAGCTGCGTGCCACACAGACTCGGTTGTCGACCGAGCGTGACATTCTGCGGTCGGCGGCCAAATATTTCGCCGGGGAGACGAACTGGTGAGCCGCTTTCAGTTCGTCGCCGACCACCTCGACGCCTATCCGGTGAAGTGGCTGTGCGCGGTCGTCGAGGTCGCGCGTTCCTCGTTTTATGCCTGGTTGGCCGGCGCTGGCGGCCGTGCTGCGCGTCAGGCCGCGGACGAGGCACTCGAGGCGCGTATCCGCACTGTGCACGATGCGGATAGCACCTATGGTGCGCCGCGGATCACCGCTGAGCTCAACGACGGTGTCCCCGACCAGGAGCGGGTCAACCACAAGCGGGTGGCACGGGTGATGCGCACCGCCGGGATTGCCGGCTACCGCCGCCGACGACGGGTGAAGACCACGACGCCGGATCCGGCGAACCAGAAGGTTCCGGACCTGCTCGGCCGGGATTTCACCGCAGCGACACCGAATGAAAAGTATGTCGGAGACATCACCTACCTACCGTTGGCGACCGGGTCGAATCTGTATCTGGCGACGGTGATCGACTGCTTCTCCGGCCGAGTCGCCGGGTGGGCGATCGCTGAGCATATGCGCACCGAACTGGTCGAAGATGCACTCAAAGCCGCCGAGGCGCTGCGCGGCTCGCTGGCCGGTGCAGTGTTCCATTCCGATCACGGAAGTCAGTACACCTCAACCGATTTCGCCGAACTCTGCGCAGATCTGGGCGTCGTCCAGTCTATGGGCGGGGTGGGGTCAAGTGCCGACAACGCACTCGCTGAGTCGTTCAACGCCTCCCTCAAACGCGAGATCCTGCAGGACCGCAGCAACTGGCCCGACGCGCCCACCTGCCGCCGCGAAGTGTTCTGCTGGCTGGTCCGCTACAACCTGAAACGGAGGCACTCCCGCTGCGCCTATTCCAGCCCGGCCAGCTACGAAAACACCCACACATCCACTACGCTGCCACAAGCCGCGTAACCACAAATCCCGTGTCCACTACACGGGGGCAAGGCCCCGGCAGACGAGGATTTTGTCCTTACGGCATGGCAGTACCGGATGATGCAGCGCGATATCGCGGCGTCGGCGGGGAAACACCTTGCGGCGAAGCGGGATGTTCGAAATGCCTTTCGTATTGCCGCAGTCCGGGGTATTGAGGGCCGATCTGAGGACGACTGGTCATATCCGGTTGCTGAAGTAGTCCGTCGAATTACGGCGCCTGGGGATGGCCCCGATCTTGAGGCGTTGGAGGATGCAGGCCCGCAAGTCTCAGGCGTGGTAGCGAAACGGTCCCGGGCGCTGCTGGTCCTGATCGATTTATATGGTTTCGAGCCGTGGGTGGATGGCAAGTGGGACAGCGGAGTCCGAGCCCGAACCCTGTCTGAGGCGCATCAGGCACTGGACCAGCTGCACCCCGAAGATCTCAAGGCTGTGGAAACAGCTTACAGGGACGCAATCAAGAAGCTGTCCTCGGTAGGTTCATGGACGAAGTACGCACTCCTGGCTGGTGCGGGGCTCGGCCTGGGGCTACTGACCGGAGGGCTCGCGGCGCCCGCAATCGCAGGAATCTACGGTTCCCTCGTCCTTGGCTATTCAGGCGCAGTAGCGACAACTGCCGGCATGGCAGCCCTCGGCGGCGGGTCAATCGCCGCGGGAGGGTTCGGTATGGCTGGCGGCGCAGCACTGATCACCGGACTCACCGGTGTGGCTGGCGCAGGTGCGGCAACGCTCAGTGGTCGCATGTCGGGAATTACTCTCGCCTGTGTCGCTGCCGATGCCGTACGATTGCACGTCGTCACCCAGCTTGTTTTGCGTGACGTCGATGGCAACGAAGAAGCCGCAAAGGCCGTCATTGTCAGCTTCCGTGAACGTGTCGACAATCTGGGAAAAATTGTGGTGACGCTCAGTGAGCGGATCGAACAACTTCGTGTCCAGCTCGAATCGAAACAGGCGCAGGTTGATGCAGAGCGGGAGAAGCGGCTAGAGGACGAAGACCGCCTCGCGCGTTTCCGCGCTGTCACTGACAAGCTCATCGAGCGGGTTACCGGCCCGGAGGACACCGATCTTCAACTGATCCTTGCAGAAATAGAAGAACTCAATGACGAACGGGGTGCGGCGGAAAAACTTGCCGAGGGGGTTGCCGCTCTCGCTGATGACCTCGAGGAAGCAGCGTGAGCGCCGATCACCGTGAGAGCGGCGACCCGAACCTGGTGGTCGACGCTGATTTTGTGGAGAACCTTGACGCCCTGCGGCGAGACCTCAACGACATTGAGGCCCTGGCGAAGGCTGCCCTGGACGGACAATCGCTGGCTCATGATCCAGCGAAGCGCGTGTCGCAAGCGCCAACCGGCCTCAGTTACAACGCTCTCACTGAGCACAACCGCGAGCGCCGCGCGACTGAGGCATGGGGCGAGGCCGATCTCATCGACATGATTGATCCCGTCGCCGCCGAGCAACTCACAAGATGGCGGTCGGCTCAGCGAATTGACTGGGAACCTGGCGATTTCGCTGTCGTCGGTATCGCAGGTTTTCTCGGCGCCCTCGCGAACCTCTACGACCATCAGATCGATTCGGCCGTTCTCGGTGGCCTGTCTTGGCTGAAACAGACCGACTTTCTCCGCAGATGGGAGAAAGAGGCCGCGCGCCTGCCCATCGATTACACCGGACCAAAGTTCGGGGGACCCGCCCACCGAGTGCGATCAGCCGGCCACGATATCGGACGCTTCCTCGAAGGACTCAACCAGATCCGCTCCGGCACATTCAGGGGCACCGTGTGGGAAAACGGTGAGCGCATCACCGCAGTCGTGACCACGACCCGTTCTGGTATGCCGTTCGTTCAGGCAACAGAGCTCCATCTTGCAACCGCCCTGCTGCTCAAGCACTGGGCAGCAGACTTCGTCACCCCGATGAGCCTTCCCCTCCCCGGCTGGTCGCTCCTCTACGACATGCCAGACCGGGATCTACGGAAACTCGCCCACGATGCCTATGCAGGAACAAACTCAGGTGACGGACTTAACCTCCGCTCGGGAATACTTACCCCTGGTCTCGGCATGTTCGCAACCGAACTGATCATTCGCACCCACGTACATCTGACAGCTTATTGCGACGGAGGCAGTCCTTGCCTTTCCGAGGCGGCCACAGCCAAGCGCACCGAGATGTTGCTTGCCGCCCATGCCGTGGCTGGTGCGGCTAGTCTGTCGAAGACAGTGGCCGCGGCGATTGCTGGCGAAACGATCCTGGCAGTGAGACATCTCAACGTTCCCGTGCTCGTTCGGACAGGGATCTTGGCGCTGAAAGTACGGACAGATGCCGCTCACCGCGCAACCGCTGAAGCGCCCTCGTGGTTGCAGATCCTTGCTGACGAGGCATCAACTTGGACAATGCCCGAAGCGATCGCTATCGCCGATCTATTTGGAGACTCGCAAATGCCTCTGAGCGACGGCGAGGTCTGACACCACCTATCCCTGTCACACAGGGCCGGCCTCCACGACACGGCTGTCCACCGGCGTGGAGAGATACCTCCCGAGGACCTCACCTCAACGGCCTCGCTGCGTGCAGGAAACACGGCGTGTCTCACGTCGGCTCCACAAGTGCAGCGGTGGTGCGATCAAACGTGAGAAAGTGCAGTCAAACTTGAGAACCTACACGTAGTATGTAGGTTCTCATGTTGAGCTGCACGTAGCCGCCGCTCTGACGTGGGGTTATTCGACTTGTCTCACGGCAGCTGCACCGGCGGTTTCTCACGAAGTGCCGCACTTCCTACGCAGAACCGGTAGAGCGCTTGGTCGCTCGCGCCGGACACTCCTGGCCTGATTCTGCGGGTTCGGGATCCCTCGGGCGCGAGGTGCCCACCGGCTCATTACCTTCAACGCCTCGCCTACTCATCCACCGGCAAATGATACGTACTACGAACCTCCGAGCAGGTCCACGACGTCGAATCCCATCTCTTGATCGGACGCCATTGAGATCGCTAGATCGGCGCGGGTCGCGAGCTGGAGCGGTTCAATGCCAAGTACAAGATGGGCGTGAGTCAGTCGGTCGAGTGTCGCTCCCACTAGCGGTGCGACCACCCTCAGAGTTGAGTCCAGCACGTCGCCTCGTGTGGAACCTCCATGCACAATAACGTTGCGGCACCGGTACATTCGACGGAGGGATGCTTCGACGTAGCCGCTGACCTGTTTCAGAGCCTTCGCTGGATCAGCAAGGAGACCGTTCATCCGAGCTATGGCGGCGATGTCGCTTTGGAACCTCCAGGATCGACGCAGTGGCAGACCGTTGTCTCGGCGCAACTGTGCTGCGACGATTTCAGAGCGATCGCGGTTGGTCCCCACTCCCTGCAACCTGCTCGCAAGTTCCTTGCCAGTCGCGGTGCGTTCATCAACCTGGTATGAAAGCGCGGTCAGCTCGGCCCTTGGCCACGAGCATGCCGCGAGGCGGGCCGCTCGTACCGCGGCGGCGACCTTGCCCTCCTCTTCGTCGCTGTCCTTTGCATCAGTCAATAGCGCTTCCAGTGCTGCCCAGGATCCTGAAATTCCCGGTGCGAGAGCTCCTGTGTTGAGTGGGGCGGCCAATTCAAGAGCATCGTCGATCGCGTGGCGTTGCGCTGCATAGGTTTTGGCGGGGTTAACGTCGAAGAGTTGGCCTTCGCTCACGAGCGACATTATTTGGGCGCCACGATCTGGCGTGCGCAGTTCGATAAAACGTCTCTCGGTCGCTACGTATGCCGCTCTGGCAACCACGACCTGTCCAGCTACGCCGGCGAATCGGGCGCGGGCACGCATCCGTTCCACGACTTCGAGCACTACCTCCACTGCCCGCTCCGCATCGCGTGCTTCGATGTCGTAGCTGAAGGCTCCGAGCAGCGGTCTGACGCTGCTTTCCTGCAGCTGGACGGCCGTATCCGGATCGAGGTCAGACTGTCGCGTGAAATTGGGTAGAGGGTCGGCCAGACGCTCAGGTTTTGGAAGACCGATGACCGGAACCCATACGCGAAACTGCTTTGGGCTCAATCCTGCCAGTGATGCTGCTTCAGTGAGTAGGTCGACGGCCGACAGCGTTGATCGGTCAGTTAGCCACCGATGCAGTCCGGTAAGGCTGTGACCTGAGTCCAGCAAGTGTGTTGCGGCTGCCCTGGCGACGCGCTCGGCTCGCGGTGGCTCTGTCCGGGCGGCTTCGGCTGCCCACCGTTCGAGGTATCCAGTCCGGGTGAGGTCAATGATCTGGCGAAGTCGCCGTCGGCCGTCGGAGCGGATTGTCAGGTCGGATTTTACGCAGACGGTTAGCTGCTGGCGGAGTTCTTTCGTGCCGAAGGCGGCGTCTTGGCCGAGTTGTATTTGCAGGTCATGCTGGAGCCACTTGACGGCCGGCGGGCTAAGCACCTGCCGGTCCAGCCATACGCCGGCGTCGTAGAGTTCCTCCAGCGCCAAAAAAGAACCGAGATCCCATAGTCTGCGCGCCCAAGGCGTCTTGGGACTGGTGAAGTCAAGGAAACGGGCGGCCAAGTGTCGACTGTACGGAGAAGCCGGATCCAGACCAGGTGCGGTCATCTCGTGCCTCTCGCAGTATGAAAAGGGGCGTGACCCGTAGGTCACGCCCCTTAGGGGGCAATCCGCCCCTGGTTAGTTCATAAGCTGGGGGTAAGCCAGCACGTTTACATTACCACGGGGTGCGCCGGGGCGGACGCCGCAAGTCGAGGAGCAGACAGCGGGAAGTACGAAGATGGGCAGGCCCCGCACGTACCGTCGGGCGTGTCTCAAGTTCGCCGCACAAGTGCAGTCCTAGTGCAGCCGAACTTGAGAAAGTGCAGTCAAACTTGAGAACCTACAACGTAGCAACGATTGATCAGATCAGGTCCATTCCGGCAGTCGTGGCAGTACTGTCGCCAGTCGCGAGTAGATGTCGGGCCACCCTTTCTGCAGCCATGCGATGTGTCCGTTGGACAGTTTGGATGCGTCGATGATCGAGTCGACCCGGATCTGGCGCTCCGGAACCCCGAGCGCCGAGAGCTTGCGGTACAGAGGGTTGGGTTCGATGCCACGGCCGGCGAGATACTCGAAGACCTGCCGGGTCTGCCAATCCCAGATCGGTCCGTACGTCACGGTGCCGTCCTTGCGCTGCACCACACCTCCAGCACTGTTTCGGACAGCTTCCCGTGAATCCTTCTGCCGGGCAAGGCTTTGCGCGCCGAGTTGCTGTCGGTACAGCGCTGCGCGGCCTGACGATTCCTGCGCCCGCACACCCCACAGCGACCCTCGGCCGTGCTGGTCGTGTGCGCGCGCAGCGGGTCCGGTGATCATGATCTCAGCCAGCTCGACGCCGAGTCGGCGGTCCGGGGCGTGGTGGTCGAAGCCACCGAGGGCCACCATCACGGTCAGCAGGTCTGGCTCAGCCTTGATGACTTCGAAGTTCAGGCGCCACTGCGTCGACAGTTCGTCGAGGTAGCGCAGTGTCTCGGGGAACTGCAGTCCAGAGTCGTAGAACACAACGGGAACGTTGGGATCGACTTGACGGGCGAGGTCGACCACGACCGTGGAGTCTTTACCGCCTGACCACGCCACGATTCCATCGTGAGTGTCGAGGTGTTCAGCAATGCGGTCAAGCAGGTGTTGGTAGCCGATCGACCCGCGCCGGCGCGACGCGATCGCGCGTAACGCGGTGATGTCCAGGCCGGGGGCGGTGTTCACCGGCCGTCAGTCAGCACGAGGTTCATATCGGGGAAGAGCTGTTCGAGGAACTCCTGCACATACGCCTCGGCGTCCGGCCCTTCCAGGATCGATTCGTCCGTGGTCGTGCCGTCCCACCACCACCACTTGCCTTTGTCCTGGTAGCCGAAGGGGGGCGGCACGTCGACCTCGGTGTGAAGTCGGGCGAATGTGTACGCGACACCGACGACGAAATGCCAGTCGTAGCCGCTGAAGGTCAGAGATCCGTCAGGGCTGCCGTGATGGGACAGTTCGGTCGGCAACTCGACGCGAGCCAAGCACATCGTCGCCGCCTCCGCGGCGGTGGGCGCCGTGGGCTGGCTCACCGGACGGAAGTGTCCGTTGCGGCCCGGCTCGTCGTCCCCTGGCTCAGATCGGTTCGGGTGGACTGTCCATTCGCTTCTGTTCACGAAGTCTCCTCACTGAGTTGCGCGACCAGTCGGGTGCCGTGACCGCCGTCGATGTGGTACAGAGCTTGGCCAACTGTGTGCACACGTAGATTCATGCCGCGAGGCAAGATGTGTGTGGTGTCTTCCACGGTGTCGGAATGGCCGAAATACATTCCGCGGCTGGTGGTTACTTCGAGAACGACGTGGCGGTCGCTGTCGTGTCCGTGGGTTTCATGCATGCTGTGCCGGGCGATGGTGAACTGATCGAACGCTACCTTCGCTCCAGGCTGCAGGGTCGACGGCAAGTCCAAGGGACCCCTCACGCTGGGGTGTGTATCGGGCAGCTTCACTGACACGTACACCGTGTGGGTGCGGTCGTTCTCGCGTTCATAGCTTTGGATCAGCCGGTCCAGGCGCTGCACCTGCGCTCGATCCTTTTCGTCGAGCTGGTGCACATCGCCTGCGGCGTAGTGCAGCGCGCCGTTGATGCGCCGCCATTGCGCTGGATCTTCCTGTACCAGCATGTCGCGAGCCGCTTTTCGTTGCGACGCGGGAGCTGTATCAAGCACTCTGTTCTTCGTGGCGGAACGGATCTTGCGTTGCCTGCCGGTCAATGGACGACGAAACTGCGACGTAGCCGGCGGCTGCGTTCGAAGCCGCGGGGAGTCGACATGGCTGACATCGCGCGGTGTGGCCCGATCGCGATCACGTGTTGCGCGCGTCAGCGATGTATCGCTGTCACGGGCTTCGTCAATGATCCGGTTTGCCAACCTCAGGAAGTCGCGGTCGTCCATCGCGGATTCGACAACTTCACGGGCTACCTTGATATCCCGCGCCGAGATAACGCCGCCCTCGACGTCGACGACGGTCGGTTCCCGGTTCGGTCTTGCTGTCTTAGCGCCCATACAGTTTGCGTGACTCCTGTTGCTGGTTCTTCAGGCAGTCTACGAGTTGCGGCGCTTCCGTGGTGTTGAGAAACGAGGGAGGCGGGCCTTGAAAGCTTGCTGTTGCCAGCTGCTCCCGCGGCCCGCCCCAGGCGACACCATCACCCAACCCATGCATGTGTTTCGTGCCCGCCACGATAGCAGCCGCGGCGCCACCGCTGTCCGTAGTCTGTCGACGTGCTTTCTGATCCCGCTGCCGCCGCATGGGTCGCAGCCGGCCGGCCCTCGGTAAACGCCCCCGCCCCGATAATTGGCATCTGCGGCCGCTGCGGCGAGAGCGGGCCCACAGTGACCAGCTCTCGGATCATTTCCGAAAGGTTCGCCGATTTCGACACGTGGCCATTCGGGTCCCGCCGGTTGTGTGTGCCCTGCGCATGGTCCTATTCGCATCATCTGCCCACTCAGCCCGCACTTTTCATCACCACCACCGCCACGACCGAGTTCGTCGACGCCGCTGGTCTGGGAGCAGTTCTGAGCGCAGGTCCGCTGCAGACGACCGAAGCCGCGATGATGCCGGGCCGGCACCGGCGATTGCGCCACGTCCTGCCGAATATGCGGTGGGGCCATCTGAGTACTGATCGGCTTGTCATCGCGTGGGACGCCGTTGCTGCACATCGGCTCGCCGACCAGGTGTGGCTGCGCGCAACCATCGGCGCTACCTGGACACAATTGACCGCACCCGCACCCCCGGCGCCCCTGATCACCGCACAGCCGCCCCGGCTCTGGCCCCGCGTGCTCTCGGCGTGGGAGTCGTTGCAGACATGGCGGGCTATCCCGGCGCTGTGGATCGCCACGAAGGCGCTGAGCAACCAGCCCTAAAGAGACACGCCGCTGGCCCGACATCGATGAGACGCTTCATCACTAGCGTGAGGACCATGGCGTCAGCAGATCCACTTACTCCCACCCAGAGCTGGCAGGCGCTCGTGCCCGAACTGTGCTCCCTAGGCCTGAAGGGCTCTGCGACGCCTGCTGACTCAGCGGCTGACACCGCTGAACGCTTGTTGCTATTGCTGCACTACAGCATCGATTGGAACACCAGCTGGATCGCCGAGCCCAAGCGCCGCAAGACCTACTGGGATGACCTTCTACCTAGCCGTGTCCGCCGCGCCGCCTACCAGTGCGCAACACTCGATGAATGGTGGTCGGCGATAACACGACTGCTCGACATATCCAATCCCGGCCAGCCCCAACGTCGCCTTGAGCTGGCCGCTCTGCTCCGTGAGCCGGCACTACCCGTCCTCAACGCGTTGCAGACCAGCCTCCCCGCCTTGCTGCTTCGGGTGCGCATCATCACCGAAGCCGTTTCTGAGCACCGGAAGGCATCTCAAAGTTGACCCTGACCAGCATCACCTGGGATATCGATATCCTGGCCCGCTCTTCGATCGTGCACCGCGCAGATTACTCCGACTCACACAAATCGAACTTCACGCTTTTCCGCCGCGAAAAAATTGTCGCCGCAGACGGACAGGTCACCTCGGTACCGATCGTGTCGGGCAGCAGTTTCCGCGGAATCCTACGCCGCATCGGCGAGGAACTCACCGCAGCAGCTCTCGGCTACGAGGACGTCTCGCTACCAGTTCCAGCGGCCCACCTACTCACCAACGGCGGCCGCCTCGCAAAATCCAAGGCCCCGATTACCGACGAAGGTGAACGCCACCTCAAGGCACTCATACCGCTAATCGCTGTGTTTGGAGGTGCCGGTTCGGGCCGACTCATGTCGGGGCTGCTGACGGTGTCCAAAGTCCTGCCTGAAGTCGCTGAGCTAGCCCACATCCTCTACCGCCCAGGCATTCTCCCAGAAGCGCCGCTGTCCTCGGTCAGAGCGCTATCAGAAGAGTCGTTCACACACTTGGCCGATTACCGGCCGTCCCTAGCCCTTCCGCCGGCGTCCGATCCCCACAGCGACGACAGTCCCCTTAACCGGATCAGCGTTGAGGTCCTGCCGGCCGGCATGCGGCTGCAAGCCTACGTCCGGATCAACAACGCCACCGAAACCCACATCTCCTTCCTCCGTGATGTCCTGGACGTCTTCGCCGCCAGAGGCCACCTCGGCGGACGCCGCGCCGCCGGATACGGCCAGATAACCGCATCGCTGCATGCCCAACTCCCACCTGCCCTACCTGACTGGCAGTCTGAGTTGCGCGCACGCCGCGACGAGGCCATCGCTGCACTCTGCGAAATCACCTGAGCACCACCGATGATTCCGCTGACGGTTACCGCCACCACACCGCACGGCATCGTGCTGTCCCGCCCCTGGGGTATCGCGCTAGACGGCCTGCTGGCCTCAGTGGTGTGGCATCGCCGCAAATGGGCTGCACGCGCCGCCGGTGAGTATCTGACCTATCAGCGCGACGCGCCGCCGGCGGTGCTACCGCTGCCCCTGGCAACCTGCGGTGACCCGGCGCGCGACAGCGATTGGCACTGGATGGCCACTTTCGCTGACCTGCACCCCCACACTCAAGCCGTCACCGAACCCGATATCCGCTGGCGGGCATCACGAACCGATCGGAACCGCCTCCAGCACCTAGCGCCCGTGATCGGTTCACAGGTAGTCTCCGACGTCCGCGGTCGCTACCAAAATCGCGTCATACCGGTCATGGCTCACCCCGCTACCCACCTCACGTGGCGTGCCGTGGGCGATCCCGAGCGCGTCGAGGAGCTCCTTTCTGACCTGCCGGCGATCGGCAAGCACACCGGCGTTGGCGAAGGTCGCGTCACCCGCTGGGAAGTGGCCGAAGCCCCCGACGTCGAGGTGTGGCAGGCCGGCCACGAACACGAACCCGGTGTTCTGGGGCGCACCACCCCGCCGCGCTGCTTGCAGAGCCGGAGTACCGTTGCGGGGCCCCGCGGCATCGGTGCGCTGCGACCGCCCTACCTCAACCCTGCGAGTCGATGCGAAACGTTCGAGCCCGCACGCTGACTGCGGCCGCCAACCGGCTCCCCGTCTGCTGGCACTCGCGTTCGGCATTCACCACAGAAGGAGGGTCGTCAGCAGGTTGGTGAGAATGCCGACCAGCTCCCCGAAGCCTCGACTGTCCGCCCCGGTGGCAGTAGCCGAGGCGGCCGTGAGGCCACCGCCTGACAAGGCGGCTACCGTCACAGTAATCGCCACGATTCGCCGCCAACGCCGGCGCATCCTGCGTAGGGCTCTGCCGAACACTGTGCCTCCGAACATGTACAGGAAGGTCGTCTGTGCGAGTTCGCCTCAGGGACCGGTGAAGGGATTCCCGCCTCATTCTGCGTTGCGGCCGGCGACGGCCACGCCGTTCAAGTGGTGGTGCTACTTCGGGGTGGTCAGAGGTGTTGCTTCGGCGGGGCACTGGGTAGCGAGACCCTGGGGAGGGACAGGGTTTCGAGCAGCGCCCCGCCGAAGCAACGGCTATAGGTGGGCCACGTGGACAGCGTCCGTTACGGAGCGTGGATGACGATCCCTGTCACTAGTAGTACTTTGTTAGGTTGTTGTGGCGTGTCGGCTCGAGTTTTGTCTCGATTCTCGAGAGCTTGTAGTGGTGGATGCAAGGGAACTGGCCGGTGTCGGTGAGCAGTTGGATTCTTTTGTCGGTGAGGTGTTCTCGTCGCTCAAGCGTGATGATCAGCGAGCCAAGGCGGGGTTGTATGCGCGCGGGCTGATGCTCGATGGACACCGTAAATCGATGCAGCCCATGGCCGCGCGCCTGCAGGTGGACCATCAACAGTTGCAGCAGTTCGTGACCAGTTCGCCGTGGAGCGTGGAACCGGTCCGCAACACGTTGTCGCGCAAAGCGTGTGCTGTGATCGGCCCGGAGGCGTGGGTGATCGACGACACCGGGTTCGGCAAGGACGGGGCCGGCTCGCCGTGCGTGGCCCGACAGTACTCGGGCACGCTGGGCAAAGTCGGCAACTGTCAGGTCGCGGTCAGCGTGCACGCCGCCTCCGATGCGGCCTCGGCACCGCTGAACTGGCGACTGTATGTGCCGCCCAGCTGGGACCCGGACGCCGCCACCGACCCCGACGCGGCGGCCGCGGCCGCGTCCCGCCGTGCCCGCTCGGCGATCCCCGAGGGCGAGAGGCATCGTCCCAAATGGCAGATGGCCAGCCGAACCCACCGACTACTGGATCTCCACCCTGAGCCCCGACACACCACTGACCGACCTCGTGCGCCTGGCCAAGATCCGCTGGCGCATCGAACACGACTACCGCGAACTCAAAACCGCTCTCGGCCTCGACCACTTCGAAGGACGATCCTGGCTCGGCTGGCACCACCACGCCACCCTCGTCACCGCCGCCCACCTCTTCCTCACCACACTGCGGCTGACCCACCCAAAAGCGGATGGGCAGGGCTGACCCTCTACGGCATCCTGCGCAAACTCCAACGCGCACTGGCTGTTTGGATCGGCACCTGCCCACTATGCCACCACACCTTCCCAACCTAACAAAGTACTACTAGGCGTTAGGCGAAGAACGACTCGATGTCTTCGCTTGGCTGCGCGGCGACCTTCTTGGTTACCGAGGCGGACCTGGCCTCCGGGTCGGGCGCCGCGTGCCGGGCCCGTGGCGCCGTGTCGTTGTCGTACCGCCACGACTTCAGGTCAGGGTTTTTCTCCTTGGCGGCTTTGATTTTCAGGGCATAGCCGAAGACCTCGGACACCAAATTGGGGGTCGGCACGAAGGCGTCCAGCGGCGGGTAGCGCCCATCATCGAGAATCAGATTATCCGGCTCGTACCGCTTGAATACAGCCGCCATGTCGACGAGATCACTGTAAGTGATGTTCTCGTACGCGGCGAAGACCATCAGGCTGTCATAGGTTTCGCCGTTGAAGTTGTGCCGCATGATGCCGGTAGACCATACGTCGTAGGGCTGACGCGCCTTTACTTCCACCGAAATTCCCGAGATCCAGGAAATCAGCCGCTTGCTGGTGTTTTCGTTGATGCAGGAGGTGGAGTCGTCGGTGGCCGGGATGTAGATCGGCTTGAGCACCGCGACCGGATACCGCTTGAACACAAAGGCCTCGGGCGTGCTCTTGGTCAGCGGTGGGGCTTCCACACTGATGCGGCCATCCCCTGCCTTGTTGTCGACGGTCGATACGACGTCAACATAACCGTCTGTTGCCATAACGCTCTGCCTCCTGTTCTAGGGGTCGTTCTGGCTCAGACACTATTGCCGGCCAAAATATCCATGTTGCGACACGCACCCGATCCTGGGACGCGGCCTAGCTGCGTGAGTTCTCTTCCAACTCTTGCCTAATCTGCTGACGCGCCATGGGGTCTACGGACAACCGATGCGAAGCGTCTACGATTAGCCGGTCGTAGTCCTGGCGCCACACACGAAAAGCGTTCATGATGACTGCATTCACGGTGAAACTCACAAACTCGGTGTCTGTCTCCCTGGCGTAGCTATCCGCTAGGGACAACGAGAACAGCTTTCCTTCCAGCACAGTGGCGATGCACTCTGCGTCATCGGGATCAGGTGCGTCTGCAAACTGCCCGAACGCCATGTGGTGCGCGTAGCTTGCCGCGAGTTCGTCAGCCTTCATCTGTTCGAGGAGGGCCAGAAGGTCGTCCAGGTTCTTGGTTGTACTACTCATATCTTCCCCACCTCCAACAGTTTGGCGCGGCCTACGGCGCTGGCTCGGCAGCCGTCGACGGCGCAGGCTCCTCGTCAGACGGTGGGCCTTGAGGCTGTTCGACAGCCTCAGCGGGAACCGTGACGGTGAAACCTGATTGCGTATCGTTCACGGTCGCCACGCGGGCTGCAGCCGCCTCACGCGCGATGTCGGCGATCTTCTTCACGGCAGTGTCGCTATCGTCAACGGACAGGGTGTAGTCGGTTCCTTTGAACGTCACCGATTCGACCTCGCCGTCACGCAGTCGAATGATCGTTCCACCTGGGTAGGTGTACTCGTTACCGACGTGACTCGACGGGCCAGCGGCGACGTCGGCCACCATGGCCGCTGGCTCGAAGACGACCGGGGTCTCACCGAGCAGCCGCTCGGGGGTGAGCGCCCACCCTTGAAAACTGCTGGCAAGGCCCAGCGAAGTCCACGCCCCTGGATTGACCCGCACGAACAACGCCCGCCGCGACACCGTGTAAGTCACATCGGTTCCTGCTGCCGAAGCCCAGGTCCCCAGCGCGTCTCCAGTGTCGGTGTTGATATCTACGGTGAACGGGTGCTGCACACCGTCTTTGGTGCGCACAGTGCCGGCGGCGGTGATCACGGGTGCAGACATCAAGCGTTGCAGCGCCGTAGCACCGTCCCCGCTGCGGTCCGGAGGCGGCGGGTCCCTGAGAAGCAACACCGCTGCCGTCACCGCGGCGGCCAACACGATGCAGAGGGCCCCGATGAGAATCCTGGTGCGGCGAATCATCTTGTGCGTCCGTGGCGGGGCGTAGGCGCCGCCAAGGTGTTCACGGGTGTTCACTGGTCAATCCTCATCTGATCGGTTCGATCGCCTACACTGCCGATGATTTCAGCGTTAGCGGATTCGTGTGTGCGCCACGCGTACTGAGTTTCCGGGCTATTGGACAGCTTCTGAGTTTGCGATCTGGATGATCTGATCGTCGGATCCGCCGGGCCTGTGCCAGATCGCCCGCCCTGCCGGCATCCTCCGGAACTTCACACCCTCATGGGCAAAGATCTTGCCTTCCTTGGTGTTGCCGTTGAGGAAGACGTTGCGCACGTTCGACCGTGCGGACAGCGCCGCGGTGAATTTGTTCATGCCGACCCACCGAGACAGGCCGGCGCCGTCGGTGCCGACGAAGAAGTGCACGCCGACATCCATGATCGGAATTCGGGGCCCGAGCCATTCCAGGGAACCTGGTGCGGAGTTTCCCGCTTGCAGCGAACGCAAGGTGTCGAACCCGTCGATCACCACGAACACCTCTTTGCCTTTGACGTATTCGCGGTTGCGTATCTGCTCGGTGTTCTCTTTGCCTGTCGGCCGCCGACTCGCCATGAGTTGGTCGATCCTGCCGATGAGATCAGCGGCGTCGTCGGTGTTCGAGGCGAAGCGGCCAGGCTGCATGTAGCCGCGATTCTCTAGAGGGCTCACCATGTCCACCAGACCCATTCGGCCGTCGATGATCACCACGGTGGCTTCGTCGGAGGTGTACATCGCCGTGACAGAGTTGATGGCGGTTCGCAGTGTGGTGGTCACACCGGCATGTCCAGTGCCGGCGACGAACATGTGCGACGCCTGAGCAAGCTCCAGCGCCAGAGGTTGGCTGGTTGCGCGATCGACGCCCATGGGTAGAACCCGCGCTCCCCGCCGCACCTTGGAGTAATCGATGTGCTTGTAGGCCTCGATCAATGTCGAGTAGGCGAAGATGTTGGGGACTTGGTGAATCGCCGGCGCCTGGGTCGCAGCAGCTATACGTGCCTGCACGCCGACTTCCTCGATCCTCGCACTGTAGTCGCAGATCTTGAACGACGGCATCCCGTTCGCCTCGCCGTCGGGCTGTATGCGCTCGGAGATGGGGACGAGCACGCGAGACCGCAGGATCTGCGGTCGGTTATTGGAGTCAACCCGATCGGCGTTGATCGACCCGCCAGGCATTGTGATCGGAATCGCCTTGATCCCGGCGCGTAGCGCCGGATCGGTGACCTGGGGGTCCTCCATGTTGTGGAACACCCGAATGTTGGTCTGGGCAACGAGTTTCGGCATGCGCTCGGTGATCGTCCGGGTCGTGTACACGACGTGCACGCCTGCCCTCGGCGCATTCGCCAGCAGTTGCACCCACTCGTCGCGCGGTTCGATGTACTCCATGCCAGCGTCGTCAAGGATCCGGTCCAGCCCATCCACCGCGAAGAAGATGTGCCCGTAGGGGTCGCCTTCGACTCCTAGTTCACCCTTCTTGGCCAGGTACTGCTCGAATGTGCGAATGCGGTTGTCCCCGATGACTCTGGTCCGCAGCTCGATGATCCGGTGAATCTCTCCCCAGAGCCGGGAGAACATATCCTCGTCAGTGCGCGTCGCGTACCCGCCCACGTTCGGCCAGGTCGACATGCATGCCATGTCGGTGTCGGCGTAGTCGTAGATGTACCACGACACGTAGTTCGCCGGGTAGAAGCGGGCTGAGGCTGCGATCATGGCGCGCAGCGTGTTTGTCTTTCCAGTCCTGTTCCCGCCGGCTATCAACGCGTTGGACTGAGACCCAGAGAAGTCCACAACCATCGGTTCACGCCTGTGTTCGAGCGGCACGTCGACGTCGCCGATCCGCAGCTGCAGCTTCCCCGGTTCGGGCGTCCAACCTGATTCGATGTGGTGCAGCGACAGCGGGTGACGTAGCGGCTCTGTCCACAGTTCCCGTGACCTGTACGCCCGACTGCAGCGTTGCACGAGGCGGATACCGGCTTCGGCGACGGTCAACCCGGTCTCTTCGGTGCGGCGCTGGACCTGGGCCTGCTCGACCTCCTCACCCTCGACCTCAGGGACGTCGGGCCGGTGGTACATGCCGAACTCGGTGACATCTTCGGTGTGCACCTCGGCGCCGAGTGCGCGCGGAGTGGCTTCACCTGGCGGCGTCGGCTGATCGGTATCCGAGATCGGCCGCATATACGGCTTCTCCCAGTTCCAGGCCATCACCCGCTGGTAGATCAGATCCTGCTTGTTCACCGTCTTGGCGTACAGCGCGACCATCGCCGCGGGAAGCCGGATCGCCCCTTCGTTGCCTTTGAGGACCGTCTTGGACTCCGAGGGCTTCGTGACCTTCAGGCTGATGCCGTACATAGCGTGTTTCACGAAGTCGCCAACGGTCCCCTCATCGAGGTACTGCGAGGCCAGAAGGACCAGCAGGCCCAGCGAGCGTCCGACCCGGCCGAGTTGTTCGAACACGGCCTTGTACTCCGGGTGAGCCCCAAGGAACTCATGCACTTCGTCGGCAATGAACAGCAGGAACGGCAGATTTTCCATCTCGGGATGGACTTTCTGCAGCGCTCGGTAGTCTCCGATCTTGTCGACGTCGGGATACTTATCGAAGAGCCTCTGACGATAGTTCAGCTCGCCGGTCAGGATGTCTTTCATGCGCTCAAGAAGGTCGAGCGCGTTCTCCAGGTTGGTAACGGTCGCCACTTCGTGTCCGATGCGCCCACGAAACTTCTTCCATGTCGCACCGCCTTTGAAGTCGGCCATGATGACGCGCAGCTTGGAAGGAGAGTTCGCCAGAATCAAGCCCAATAGGATCGCGGTCATCATGAAGGACTTGCCGGTGCCGGTACCGCCGGACATCATGCCGTGCGGACCTGTGCCGCCGGCCGCGACCTCGAAGAGGTCCAGCTTGGCTAGTTCCCCTGTGGGCGTGTCGTTTTCGTCGAGGACATAACCGAACATTGATTCCAATGTCTCGGTGTACTCGTTGGGATCCCACACTCTGCTTTTCAGGTCGAAATCATCGACGTTGCCGATGTTGAGGTAGTCCATGATTGCCGGCAGTGACGCGACATCCACGGCAGCGGCCTTGGGCGCGACGTCAGTCCGCTGGTCCGCGCTGTAGCCAAAGCCGCGCGGCCGGATCGGAGCCATGGCCCGGGCGGTCAGTTCGGCATCAAAGCGTGTCACGTAATCGGCTCGGGCGGCCCCGGATTGATGCAGGAGCAGCCTGTGACCTTCGACCCGCATCCGGTGTTTGCGGTCGGTGACCTCCGCATCGGAGTGGACGCTGGCCGCCAGCAGGGTAACTCCTGGTATTCCCTCGACGTATCCTGCCGGGAATCGCAGGGTGACATCCGGGTCGTCGACGACGACATACATTCGTGTCCCGGCGGAGTGCAGCGCATCGAACTGGCCGGCCATGTCAGCGAGGAACTCGTCATAGCTGCGCCATGCCAACTGCCGGTAGCCGGCCGGACCAGGCTCGCGCAGCCGATCCCTACTGTGGGGCAACCACTTTGCCCATCCCCACTCCTTGGTATCGCGGGAGATCACTCCGATGAGGATCTTGTTGGGCGAGTACTTGAAGCTTGCCGAGACCAGAATGCTGCGGACGAGACCGTTGATCCGCTCTTGGTCCGGACCGCGAAACCCGTAGGCGGGCGCACTCATCTCGCGGGCCAGCGGGACCTCGGGCACGACCGACATCAGGGAGCGGAACCGGCTAACCGCAACTGCGCTGTATTCCTCGTAGAGGTGCTCTTGAGATTCGTCCAGGCCACCTTCGGCAGGATTGAGATCCACGGACAACCGCGCCGTACCCACACCGATACGCAGGACTGCCTGCTCGGCCTCGGCTGTGACATCGCCTGACCAGAACGTCGCAGCGCGCTGCTCGATCAGTCGACGAACATTGCCCGGGTTGGGGTGGAAATGCAGCGCGGCGGCCTGTTGAACGCTGGCGGTTTCGTGAACGTCGATCGCGGACTCGGCGAGCTGTAGGTCGATGTTCTGGCGTTTGCGGTCCAGTTCGCCATCGCCGCCGCCCAAACCTTGCATCAGGGCAGCGCCGACGCCGCCGACCATCATCACGAACATCATCGTGTAGCCCATGAGCATCATCGGATTGGGCTGGCGCCCCATGACGACAAACATCAGGATCAGGAAAAACACCATCAGCACGCCGATGGCGAGACCGAGCACGATCTTCAGGGGGCTGACTTTGCCTTTCTCTTCCCGCTTGATCGGAGAGGCAATCACAATGTCGCTGCTGGGCGGACGCAACGGTTTGGCCTCGCGCGGGTTGTATTCGACAGTGCTCACAGCAACCGACTGTATGGCTGGATCTGACCCCTGGGTTTGACACGCCGAGAGCAAGTTCGGGCTAGCATGGCACCCATGCATTCAGCCCGCACCCGCTCCTGGACGCGCCTAGCCGTCGCCGGCGTGGCGATGGCGGTGCTGTCCGGGTGCGCGCCGCAGATCGTTGACGGCGAAGCCGTCAAGGATGCGACGTATCAGCCCAGCCGGCAGGGCGAAGCGGCCGCCAATCGGACGCTGCCGGAGCCTCCCAAGGGTGCGTATCCCAAAACTGATCGCCCCACGGAGAACCCTGGGGTTGGCCTTGGGGTGTCTACGCATCCACCCACGGACTTCTCCTTGATCCCAGGCAGCTAAACCCCGGGGTCAGTCGAACAGGGCGTCCTCTTCGGCGTTCGATGCAGCCCGCTCCTGTTCCTCACGAGACTTCGAGCGGTAGATGTGGTCTCCACCTTTGTATTCGGTGCCGCCATGGCTCTTGTCCTGGCTGCGGCGGGGCGGAATAGCTCCGCCACCCATACCGCCGGCGCCAGAGGACAACGTGGTGGCGACCGCTTTCTCCATCGGGACCCCGGAGAATGCAGGGCCGCTACGCACAGCTGTAGAAGTGGGCTTCATGAGCTCGCCGGTGATCCCGCCGGATCCCCCGGTCGCCAGCCGGGAGCCCAGGCCTCCCATAGCGCCGCTTCCGCCGCCGAGAGGCAGGCCGCCGCGCACCGGCGCCGCTCCGCGTGCCGCCTGCCCCAGACCCGACCCCATCCCCGTGCTGCCCGTACCCAGCCCGTTGCCCAGCGCTCCCGAGAACGGAGCCATCAGCTGGCCCATGACTTGCTGGACGGGTTGGAACATCTGCCCCAGCTGCGAGGACATCATCTGAGCAAACTGTGCAGGCAGTTGCGCAGCCTGCGGAATCATCTGCATCGCCTGGGGCAACATCTTGGTCATCAGGTCGCCAGGATTGCCCGCACCGGATAGCTCCTGCGCTGTCTGAACAGCGCTCTCCAGCGAAGTCTGCCCCGGCATCGCAGTAACCAGCGGCGGCGGCGGCGGAGAGGGCTTGAACACCGTCGCGGTCGTCGCTGCGGTGTCGTACCCCATCATCGTGGCCGCGTTCTGGGCGTGCATCTGCACGTACTGCACCTCAAGGGCGACCGCTGTCGGATCAGCTGGCCCGAGTATCGACGATCCCACCGCCGCTGCGTAGGCCGCGCGGTTGGCCAGCACAGCCTGCTCGGGAACCATCGTGGACTTGCCCATGCTGTAGGCCGCAGCAGCGCCGTCGAGTGCCACGGCATGCGCATCGGCCAAACCATGCATCCCGGCCATCCACGCCCCGTACCCGCCGGCAGCCGTGAGCTGGGCTGCCGAGGAAACCCCGAACACCTGCGCAGCTAAATCCGCTTTCTGCGCGAAGAACGTCCCCAGGGCAGTGGCCGCATTGACCGCCATCGCTCCCCACGCCGCTGATGCACCCAGCCACGGGCCAGGACCGGTCCCGTTGTAGCGAGCGGCATTCATCTCCGGCGGGTAAGCACCCCACGGCTCCACAGGCATACCGGCGTCCCCTTTTAGTCGCATGCCGAGAAGTCGGCTATCTGTTCCCAGCTACACAAAGAATAACGGGAAAGCTACGGCGTGGCGGCCGACGCGGCATCAATCGACCATATCCTGCCCCTTGTGACATCACCACGGATCGACCAAGACACACACCGCAAGGTCACAACAGCCGGACAAGCCAACGCGCGCAACTACATAGCGCGCATGACGCGACTAGCTGCGTTCCGTCGAGACGAAGTGGCGCTCACCAGTCCCTTCGCGATGGTCAAGACCTCGGTCATGTTGTCAGTCGCCGCCGTCGCGGTGATCACGATCATCGCCTTGCTGCTGGCGTGGCTGAAACCTCAGCCGGACACAGGAATCGGAAAGTTCTTGATGGGCCAGGAGGGCGGGCTGTTTGTCCTCTACACCGGCCAAGATAAGGTCGACCGGCTCCACGCGGTACCGAACGCGGCCTCTGGCTACCTCATCGCCAAATCATCCGACCGTCCCAAGATCGTCAAAGACGAGGTACTCGGCAAGTACCCCAAAGGTATGCCGATGGGAATCCCGGGCGCACCCAATTCCCTACTGCATCACACAGAGACTGAATCAGCCTGGCAGGTCTGCGATTGGCACGACAGCCGCGCAAATCTCTCTTTGACCAAGGCCGGGTCACTGCAGACCACCGTGATCGCCGGCAACGAGCCTCGCGAAGGCGGAACATCCCTGGGACCGGACAAGGCCGTCATCGTCCGCGCACCGGAGGATCCCCAGCCGTGGCTACTCTTCCGGAACACCCGCGCCCAAATCGGTGCGACCGATTACACCATGCATTCGGCGCTGGGCATCCCGACAACATCGGTCACCGATCCCATGGTCGTATCGGCTGGACTGCTCAACGCAATTCCCCCCGTACCCGCGCTGAAGCTTCCCGACGTCGCCGACGCCGGGCGTCCATCGGCAGCGGTACCCGGATTCGTCAACGCAGATGTGCTGGCCTACAAGGATATTGACGGATCAGACCGTTACGCAGCGGTCCAAGACACCGGCGTGCAGGATGTCCCCCTGCCAGTAGCCAGGATGCTCATAGCAGCCGGCGGCGCGCAGAAGAACATCGAAGACTCCGCGGCGGTCGCGCACATGACTCGCTCGGCCGAGATCCCGTTGGACCACTATCCACCAGCTGTTCCCTCGATCATCACCCCGGACACGCTGTGCTACTCGTGGAACCGGCCGGCGGGCGCCAACACCGCCACACTGGACATTCTCACCGCACCGTCCATCCCCGTCACTGACGAGGCCCGCGCTGCCACCGTCAGTTTGCTGCGCCCTGCAGAAGCGGAACTCGCCAGCAAGTACATCTCCGCTCCTGGCAAAGGTTGGTTCGTCCGACTCACCGCCGACGCTCCCTACACCGAAGCCCGCGAGCAGATCGGCTACATCAGCGACTCCGGAATCTTCTACGCCATCATCCCCGAGCCCGACGGCAACTACATCCCGGCCGCCAGCGCGCTCGGACTGACCGGAATGCCCAATCTGATCCCTGAGTCGGTCGCCAGCCTGCTGCTGACCGGACCCGACCTATCCTCATCGGCGGCATTGAGGGAATCCGTCCAGCCCGAGTCCGCCACCAACGCGGCGGCCGCGACCCCGACCCAGGTCCCCGGCGGGCAAGAGATCGACTTGCCGCCTCCTCCGCTGCCGACCGTCACGGCCACCGCCACCGTACGGCAGACGGCCACCGCCACGGTGACTGCGCCGCCGCCTCCCCCAGCACCGCCCGCGGAGGAACCCGCTCCCGGCGGATAGCCTTACCGAATCGTGAACGCATCGACCGCCACACCGCAGCAAATTGAAGCGATCAACACGCTTCAACGCCGCCTGGCCACCGACTGCACACCACCGGAAGTTCTTGCCACCTGGCCCTCAGGCAAGGCCGACCGCCAAATCGCCTACCTGACTTCCCTGGTTGACGCTCGACGCGAACTGCCGCGCCTGCGCGCCCAGTGGGTTTCAGCGATGCGCCTGCTTGCGCAAACCGGTGCTGACGTCTCCACTATCCCGTCGTTGCCGCCGATGGCCACCCCCGATCAGATCGAGCAGTCCATCCACATGCTGGCCACTGGGATCGATATCGCCCGAGGCGGCAACGGCACCGATGGTCTGTACGCCGTTCAGCGTGAGATAGCGCGAGCCGGCCGAGCGCTGCGCGACCGCGGCGCGAACGTCGATGCCGGCTTCTACCTCTACGAGGGCCAACTTATTCGGATTGTGCAGGCCCCTGAGGGCGATCTCTACGCCACGTTCCGAGATCCCGCCACCGAGCACAGCTGGCAGTACCTCAAGGTCAGCATGTACCGCGTCTACCTGCACGCCAATGTGGCGACCAGCGACGATCTCGCTAGATGGGGGCGCGGTACAGGGATGTGTTTTGTCTGCGGCCGCCGACTGGGGCACGCCCGTGCACAGGAGCACGGCATCCATGCCACCTGCGCGACCGGTTTACGTGCCCGGCCGGAAGATGATCACCGCTGACCGGCCTCCCGTGCACCTGACCATCTCGGCCGCCGGCGCACAGTCCATCGTGTAGTCCCGCTCTTTGACTTCGGAGTACGCCACAACGGTGGCCGGCTGACACCGCCGCGATTGCGATGTCGCCGCGTAGGCCTCTCCGACAGCAAGCACAAATTGGCGTGAGACGTTCTCGGCGTCGACGGCCGTCACAGAACTGCACGACGGCCCGGGCGAAGCTGTCACGCTGCTCTGGTGCGGATACACCGCGCTCGGAATGCCAGGAGCGCTCACCGTGATCGATGGTGGGGGCGGCGGGCCGGGATCGGGCGTCGCTGTTTCACCGCTGCGGCTCGTCACAACCCCAGCTGCGACTCCGCCGCTGAGTATCAGCGCGCCGGCGACATAGAACGCCCATACCCGCCCCTGCGAGAGAGTCATGGTGGCCAGCTGGTCCCGCGGTCGAAATCTGCCCCGCCACCGCGGCGTCGGCTGGGGTGGCGGTCGATCGGGTCGAAACCGTCACCGACAGCGGCCGTGGACCTCCACTGAGTTACCACCGGCTCACACCATGAAGATCGCGTCGAGGAGCTGATCGGCGAACTGCTCGTGCTTGGAGTACGCATCCGGATAGGCCGATCGTTGCACTGCCTGTGCAGCTGCACCCATATCCATCTGATCGCGACCCGAAATCTTGAACAGCTCGTTGAAGAACTTCTCGGCACTGGTAGACGGGTCCATCAAATCCGCTGTCGCACCCCAGGATTGCCGCTGCTGAAACGGGCCTGTGGAGTCGTGGTCGTGGCCGACACCATCGTTTTCGATCAGCATCGACTCCGGCACTGAATCGTTGGCCAATCGTCGAATGTTCGATTCGGTCATGGCGGTCATCAAGGCGATCTGGATGTCGTCACGACTGGCACCCATCCTCAGGCCTGTGTTGACGATCTCCTTCGCGTTCTTCATCTGCTGCGCATCGAGCGGACCGAACACCGCGGGACCACCAACCTTGGTGAGCGCTGACTCCCTTATCCCCGAACCGCTTTGACGGCCTGCTCCGGCGGGGCCGGCACTTGCGAAGCTAGGCAAGGAGAACCCGCCACCACCCGAGCCACCACCCATACCGCCGCCAGCGGCGCCCATCGCTGCAGCAGGCATCGCCATCTGCTGCGGCATGGCCGTCCACATCGGCTGCTGCGCTGCTGCCGGGGCCACCGGCACTGGGGGCTGCTGGCCCAGCATAGGACCGCCGCTGACATTCCCTGAGGACAACTCGGTCTTGGCGTCGACCCCTTCGATGTCGGCAGCCGATTCCCGCGCGCGTTCCTCGACGTCCTCGGTGAACTCCTCGCCCGTGTCGGAGGCTTGTGCGCCGCGATCAAGCTCGCGCCGCGTTCTCTCGTGCGACTGCTTCACCGCCTCACTGGTGCTTGGATCGATCCCTTCGGCAGGGACTTCATCGGGCATGGCTTCAGCGGCCCCGCGGAACTCGTTGCCGACCTTGTGCAGCGCGTCGGTCAGCACCCCGCTGACTTGGCACTTGTCACTGGACACCCCAGCCTCCTACGGAAGGATGTTCGTCGGGTCGATCGGCGCCATCCCGGGGACAGACCCCGGCGCCGGGGGGTCAACAGGCGGCTGCCCGGATAGGCCCGCGTCGGGCGGCACGATCACGGGCGGATCTTGTGGGGATGCTGCGGCCGGGGTCGGGGCGCCGGGCACCTCGACAGCGGCCAACTGAATGCCACCGTCGTCAACCCCCTGTGGTGTCCCCTGATCGTCGACGAACCCTGTGTCGAGGCTGAACAGCCCGTCGGTGCTGCTATCGAAGACGGCCACCTTGGACAGTGGGTAGATCTTTTTGTCCTCGCCGAGCACTTGGTCTTCGCCGACGTAGATGTAGTCCTTGCCATCGGCGCTGGACACGACGTGGCCGGGCTGCAGGTCGTCGGGTGCGACCACCGAGCCGATATCTGCACCGGGCTCGCCGATAGGGATCCCCAAGTCCTGTGCTGCTGCTCGCACCGATACGGGTGCTCCGTCCTCGGCGTTCTGCATCCGCTGAACGACCTCAGCGATCTTGGGGTCCTTGAAGTCAACAGGGCCGACACCTTCGACGTTGACCACCGCCGACGGCTCAGTCGTGGCGCCGATCTCGGCAATCTCCGGACCGGGCTCGTCAACCTTCACCACCGGTTCTGGCTGAGCTTTCGGCCGGGGACCTTCGTCGGGCTTCGGTTCCTGCGGGCCATCGTTGTCCGTGGTCTTCTGCTCATCGTCGGGCAGCACGTCGTCGCTGATTTCGCCGGCGTCGTCGGGCTTGGTGGGGGGCTCGGGAAGATTGGACATGATGTCGCTGAGCGGCTTGGGGCCCGCGGAGGGGCCGGCACCGCCGAATGGGTTGCCGGCCCCGCCCAGCGGTCCCATCCCCATCGGAGCCCCGCCTGGCCCGGCCAGAGGATTGTTGATGCCCTGCGGGGGCGTGAGGTCGGGCCCGGGAGGCGCAGTGTCGGCTGACGGTGACGTGGCGATCGGCGATGTCGGCTCAAGCAGCGCGGTGTCCTTCTCCTCGGAGTCCTTGTCGGGCTCGGGTGCTTTGCTCTCGGGAACGGGCAGCGAGGCACCGATTGGACCGGGCTCTGCGCGCACCGCAGCGGTACTCCAGTCGCGCACAGCGTCCGAGATGCGTTGATCTGCCTCAGCAACGCCTCGTGCGGCCTCCTCGATCGCAGGGATGTTGGCCGACAGGTTCTCCGCGCCGTAGCCGCCGCCGAGGAAGCCGAGGAACCGGCCATGGGAGTTGGCCAGCTGTTGTCGGGCCATCGCGTTACCTTCACGGACCCGCTGATACGCCTCATTTCCAGCTGCCGCAGCGGCAGACAATGCAGTCGCCATCGGCGCCCCGGCCTTCGGCCCGAAATCCGCGATCACCTGGGCCGCATCACTGCGCGCCGTCTTCAGCTTCTCGCCCCACTGCTCAGGCGCATTATTGAGCAGCGCAGTGTAGTTCGACGACACCTCTGCGGCTCGCGCAGTCGCCGCATTGAGCTTGGACACTGCACCGCTGAGGTTCGTCAGAGCGGGCACTTCGGAATCCTGCAGGTGCCACAATCGGCGGCTCCCGGGCTCGATACCGGAGATGTGCTCGTTGAGCGCAGCGAGTTTGGCATCAGCGGGACCGATATCGTTCTGCCGGTTGTCATCGGTGGCGGGTAGCCACGTCGTCGTCGGCGGCGCCGGTGGCTGGTTGGCGTCCAGCCCCGAGGCAAAGATGCCGGTGATCATGTTCCGCATCTGCTGATCGATGATCAACGAGCCGACCAGGAATCCCCCGGCGACGAGCCACCCCGGCCCGGGAATCGCGGCACCGACGGCCAGCGCCGCCGCCCGTAGACCCGCCTGCTTGGCAGCCAGCACCGCGCCCTTCTTCGCTGCCAACTGTGCAGCGCGACCGCCGATCTTGCGGCTCAGCGCGCTCTCGGCATCGGCGGCAGCTTTTCTCGCCGCCTTCTTCCCGGCGCGCGCCGCATCCTGTTGTACCGCCGGGTCCGAGGCCTTGTTGCCCGCCGCGCGCAGATGGTCGGCTACGGCGTCTTTGCGGGCCTGCTCGGCAACAGGTTTCACCGCGTTAGCGGTCTCCTGCTTCACCTTCGTGTCGAACGTGCCGTCTTTTTGGGCCTGCGCCCATTCCCGCGCGTCAACGCGGTCGGTTACAGCTTGCTGGTGGCGGTCTTGCATGCTTTGGGCGGCACGCTCTTTCAGATCTGTGAGCTTGCCCGTTCCGCCGCTGGCTTCGCGGGGGATGGCGGCCCATCCGCCGGCGGCCGTCGAGCCGGCCACAAACGCGAAGTCGGACACATCGGGTCCGGAGATGCCGTTGGGCCCGGACACATCTGATAGATCGCGTCCTGCGAACATCGGTTCAGTGGCCACTTGGATGCCGGTGCTGGAGGACACGACACCGGGGTCTGGCGAGGTCGTCGTGGGGGAAGTCATAGGTCACCGGCCCTTTCCGTCGCCGCCGACATCTGGCGGTCAATGCTGAGTACTGCGTGTGGAGGCGTCGTTGCGATCGTCATGACTCACATCTCCTGGGGCAGTCGAGCGGCGGCGGCACCGGCCGGGGCGTGGCCCACGTACTCGCTGTTGAGTGGATGCGGGTCGTAGCGCACCATTGCCGGATCCGGTACCCATTGGCCTGTCTGCTCGTCGCGCATGTCCAGGTTCACCACGTCGAGTTTGCCGATCTCCGAGGGTGTGAACAGTTCGAAGTCGATGAATCCCAGTTCGTTTCCGTCAGCCTCTTCGAGTTCTTGTTGCCGGTTGGACGGCTGGTCGAGCCGGAACCACATACGTGGATGAAGCCGCGTTATGCGGTCGGACACTGCAGACTTGAACTCGTTCCAGTTAGCCTGCCCATGTGGGTCTTTGGGGAATTCTTCACCGGGGGCGTATCCGTAGTAGCCCTGGAACTCTTTGATCGCGGTGGCACCGGAGTCGCTGTCGTATGCCGCGACCATTCCCCGGCCTCGAATTGAGTCGTCGAAGCCTGCGGCGACCCGCAGCACCTCGGGCTGGATGGATGGCTCGAATGCCTTCTTGACCTCACGTTCGGCCGGCTTGGCCAGGCACACCCTCAGCTGTGCGTTGTTCAGCCAAGAACCACGGATCGACTTGTCGTACAGGTCTTGGGTCGCCATCAACAGGTGGACTCGTGGTTGACGGCCCAACGCTCCGATCTGGTCGACACGGCTTTGGATGAAACGTTTTTCGTCGGCATCGAGATCGGAGTTGTCCCAGATGCCGAGCATCGACTTGAGCTCGTCGAGCACCAGCAACACTCTCGGGACATCCTCCCACGTCTCAGGGTTCGCCATCTTTCTACTTGGACCCAGGTCGAGACGTTGGTTCATGATGCGATGGGCAAGCTCGATCGATCCGAAGTAGGCCATGCCGTTTCCGCCGCGCGCGCCAACTGCGACCACATTCGGGCGGTTGCGGTAGGTCGGGTAGTCGGTGCCCTTCCCATCCCCGAGCAAGCCGATACCTCCTGCGGCGAGGAAGCGCTCGATGTTCGCTTTCACCAGGATCGACTTGCCTCCGCCGGTTGGGCTGAACACCACGCCGTGTGGGAACTTGTTGAGCGCGAGCTCCATGGGGCCGTCCGCGGATTCGCCAAGCCGCCACGATAGGTCGCGGCCGACGATGCCGGCCTCCTCGCGGCTGTTCACCACGTGCCACTTCGGCGGGTACACCATGCGGGGTATCTGCTCGACACCGGAGAACAGCAACCGGTCCGCGCCACTGTCGAGGCTCATTTTCCACAAGGCGGCGCCGGAGGGCACCGGCACCGCTTTGCGGATCGCGTTCTGCGCCCGGGTGGCCAGACCCGGAGAGGCCAGCCCTCCCGCGGTCACGCATCTGAGGCCGAACTCGACGACGTTGCCGCCTTCGCGTCGGACAGCGTTGACATCAAGGACCATGTGGTCACGCAACGCGCCCTGACAGACCGCCATGATCCGGCTGATCGTCGGATCGTGACGCAACTGTGCAGGCAAGACGATGCCCTCGGTCGCTACGGGCTCGGCGCCGGGCTGCGCCGCCGCTGTCGCAGGGTCGGGCGTTCTCTCTAGTCGCGATCCGATCCACCACATGAGCGCCCCGGCAGCCGCGGCGAAGAAGACTAGTTGCACGGGCACAGGTGACCCGGTCAGCAGTCCGGACACCCCGATCGCGGCGAAGCCCACCGCGATGATGTTGGCGGCTTTCGCTTTCCGCGCATTCTTGACGTACACCAGCGGCGCCATCAGTCATCGGCCCTCGACCAGGCGAGCCGAGGCCCAAGCCTGAACACGAATCCATGCCGCATTGCGTTCCACGGATCGGTCCCGTATCGACGACTTCGGCGACCGGGACAGTGTGATACCGGGGATCGCCATCAGGGCTGCCCGCTGGATACCGGATAGCTGCGCACTGTGTTGCGACTCAAGCCACTGACCCACGGCGAACCCGTGGTTCCTGGCTGCCGCCGCCGGCGGACCACCGTGGCGGCAGACGTAGGCGACGACCGCGGTGTAACCGGTGCACCAATCGCGGCTTTGGGCATCCAGCGCGCTTGCGGTAACACCGGCAAAGATCGACGACGCCCCGGACATGTCCCGGGCGTAGCTGTCGCTGTGCAATAGCTCCGCTGAGCTTTCCGCCCTGTCATGACGCTGCTCTCGCTCGGCTTCGCTGACCAGAGTTGCTTTGCTTGCCATAGATCACCTTGGTCTCTCCGAGCTGTCCCTGCGCTCGCCACGATTCTTCAGGTCGTCCCGAAGTCTAGGAGCGTTGCGCCCTTCCTACGTGCGACACACCTTTTGAGTTCTACGAGACGACTTCTCTTGCCGCTCAGCTCTACCCGGGACTCTGAGTGCAGAAAGGCCGCGCCCCCGGACTTGCTCCTGGGGCGCGGCCTGACGTGCGTGTGTTCGCCTTGCGTGGTTACCCGCCGGCGATCGCACTGCCGTACTGGGCGTCCATGTGAGTCATGTTGTCGCCGTAGTTCGACACATGCCCAGCCACCTGGGACGTGGTGTCCCTGACGGCCTGCGCTGTGCCCTGGATTCCTGCTGCCAGCTGATTGGCTCCCTCACCGGAGGAGCCAAGCAGGCCGTCGCCGGTGAGTTGATGCATGCTGTGCAGGACCTGCTCGCCGAGATCGAGAACAGTGGCGCCCTCTGCGTTCAGGTTGGACACCAAGTCCATTCCCTGCGAGGGGTCCCAGCTCGTCACATCAGACATGTTTTCTGTTTCCTTCCAAATGGTCTCGTGGATCGGTGGATCGTCAGATGAATTCGGGGATCTCTACCGAACTGACGTGACCAGCACCCTCGGAAGCGGTGTTCGCGCCGTGTTCGGTGACCTGGCGGATGCCGTCGACACGCTCACCGGCCTTCGCCTGCACTCGCTGGCCCGCGTCGGCGATCTGTTCGCCGTTGTTGATCAACGCCATCCGGGTCTCACCCTTGAGCGCCATGGTCTCCTGAATGTGACCCGAGTACCGCTGGGCGGCCTGCTGATACTGGTCGAGCAGGTCGTGCGCGTGCGAAACCGCCGGCAGCGTCTGAGTCGCGTCCTGCTGAGTGAGCTGCGGCACTGAATTCCTCCTTGAAAGTGGTACATGCTTTCTAAGCTGGTTCCAACGATACGGACCTAAACGCCGCTGTGCGGACGACTTTTCTGGCCACCTAGCCGAGGGTCAGCGGGTTGTGCCAGGCCTGCTTGAGCTGCGCTGACAGCTCGCTAGGGTCGGCCGCGGTCTCCGCGAACAACCCCGCGACAAGCTCGGTTAGATCACGGCTCGTAGCCGGGCGATAGTTCACCATGAGGTGCCCCGCTGCATCGCGTGACGGCCCCCTGGCCACCATCCCACCTCGCTCGTCGCCGAGCATCCACACCTCGACCGCCGACCCCATTGAGATGTCTTGGCCGGTCGCCGTCGTCCGCGCCGCCACCATGGACATCTGCGCAACCACAGGAGCTTTCACCAGATCTGCCAAGACTGCGACGGTCGCCCGGGGCACGCCAGATCGCTCTGCAACCCGCGCTACCGCCGCGGTGAAGTCCTTCTCCTCGCGAGAGCCGTCCTGGCGCCCCAGGACCGGGTCGTCGGCGAACACGTCAGCAGCGCTGCGCGGGATCCGTATTGCGGGAATCGTCCGCGCACCCCATTGCCCTGACGGATCGACCATGTGCAGTATCTCGCGGGCAAGACACACATCAGGAACATCGCCGGGATCACAGTTGAAGGTGTTGACCGACAACGCATCTGCGGTCGAAACAGCCGACGTCACGCGTTGCTGGTCGCACACCGTGACCATGAAAGGCACCCGCGGAACGATGTGCACAGTGCTCGACAGTCCCCACTCCTTGGCTTCGGCCGGGAAGTCAAAGGTGCGGTCGTGCGCCCGGGCAGGGAAAGTGACCTGACCAAAGACCGCGTGACTGTAGTTGCGTGTCAGATCTGCAAAGAGCGCGGCCGCATCGTCGAGGACGTCTCCGGTCGTCGGGTCGAGAATGTTCCAGGCCACCAGCTGCTCTTTGAGATCCTCTGGGTCGTGGACCATCGGCGGAAACGGTGCAAGCTGATGGGGGATCTGCGGAACCTTCTCGGCCCAGTGCAGATACTGCCAGTGCTCCATCGTGAATCGGTCAGGAAATGGCACGTCAGCAGGTAGTTGCAGACGCATGATCGGCGTGTTCGCGAGACCGTCTTCAGACACGTTCACGACCGTACCGGCGCCGCCTCGGCCGTGGGGCATACGCTCGGAGAGTCTCTTACACACAGGCATTCACCGCTTGTTCGAGCAGACGTCCCGCTTCCTGTTCGTCGCTGACGACGCGGATGGCACTCAGCCGTAGCATCACTGCCGCGGCCAACGCGTGAGTCGGTGTCAGATCGGATCCCGGGGCGAAGAACACCGATGCGGTCCCCAGGGCGGCGCCCTGGTCCGCGGGTGTCCCCAGCCGCAGCTGGGTGGTGATCGACACGAACCGCTGCCACGAATCCACACCGCCGTTGACGGCAGTGAGCACGAATGCGTACGTCTCGTAAAACACGGCGCCCCTCGGGATTGTGGCGATCACCGCCTCGATCTCGGGCAGCAGGGCCGCGGTGTTATCTGTGATCTGGATCGGCTGGCCATCCACGACTGCGGGTGCCGTCGCCGACGGTGGCTGGCCGCCTTCGTGCATGACCATGAGCGGAAGCGCAGTGGATCGCATGTCGGCGCTGGCTACACACCGCAGTGGGTTCTGCGGGTCAGACAGGATGTCGCGCCGGGCCTGCGCGGCCTCAGTGATATCGACAGCGACACCGGAGTGCGCATACGGCTGAAAGGCCATCACTGCCGCCGCCGGCGCACCATACAGACCTGCGAACACCGTCGTTGCAGCCAACACTGCCAGGGTGAGGCCAACGATGACCGCGAACAACACCGCACACACCAACGCGGTCGCTACCACGCTGCCGGCAAGCGAGCCCGGGATACGGCGTATCCATCCCGTGGTGGCACCGAGAAACGCTCTCAGGGATGGCTGGCGAGCCAACATCTCTGCATCCCGTCAGAAAAAGCGACGGAACTCGGTACCGGGGCTGACTTCATTGGTCAGTAGGAAAGTGCCCGACTTCTGGGCTTCAGCCACCATCCCATTGCCGATATAGACCTGTATGTGGGTGGGGGGTCGTGTCCCAGACGGGAATGCGGCGTCACCGACCTGTGGCGATGACACCGGCATGCCGGACGACCACAACGACTGTGATGTGCCATTGGCGATGTCTTCACCGGTGGCCGCGTAGGCCATCCACCGGTAGAAGCCCGAGCAATCCACGCCCATCTTGTTGTAGTCGCCGTTCTGGTCGGCCCAGCCCCCACCGTCCGATGTCCCCTGCGACGGCCCAGGCGCTCCGCCATGGCCACCGCCCCATGCGTACGGAATCGGCGGCTGTGAGTTCAGTGCGGCGTCGACCGCCGCCAGCAGCCGCTGCTGGGCTTCGGTATCCCCAACGCCGGTGTCGATGGCGTGGCGGCCTGCACGCGACCCCGGCAGCGAACCGTCGGCGAGACCGTCGCGCGCCGCGCTGCGAAGCGCGTCGCGGTTGGGCGCGTTGTTCATGTCGAACTGGCTGGCCATCGGCGGTGTGGGAAGCGCGCCGGGGCTGTAGGACGGCATTCCCATCTGAGGCATGCCCTGTCCCGCCATGCCGCCTAATGGGTTTGCGTTGACCGGGCCCTGCTGGGCGGCATCGGCAGACGTTGCTGTGCCCGGCTTGCCGTCCTTGAAGTCCTTGTCCACCTCATCGTCGACGGACTCCACGTCTCTGGCAGATTTCGTTGCTTCGTCCTCCCCGTCGCGGACGAAGCTGCGGCCCTGTTCGCTGGTCTTCTTGCCGCGCTCGATGAGATCTTTGGTCTGCTGGATGGAGGCATCGGTCGCCGCGATCGACGACGGGTCAATACCGTCGACGGGCATAGCCCCAGCGCCGGCCAGTCCGTCATGCGCGTTGCCGAAGCCAGCGCCAGTAGACAGCAGCCTACTGTCGAGCTCCTCGGAAATCTGAACCCTACCGGTCGTCACCAGAGCCCCCTTTGCCTAGATCGTGAAAAGCGTTTTGGTGCCAGAAATCTGAGCAGCCGACTCGGTTGCACCCTGTCGCACCTTCTCGGAGTACCGAAGCACAGATTCGGTGTCCTGCTTCATGTTCTTCTGATGCTTGACGATCTGCTCTTTGAGGTGCCCAATACCAGCTTTGGTGTGCTCGACGGTGTTCACGTATATCGGTGCGGGCGCTCCGCTTTCGGTGTACCGGGAGGTCTCCGCAATCACCTCGGCGACTGCCTCATCCAAGAGTTTCAACGCCTCGTCGAACTCGTCGTGAACCGAGTCCGATTTACGCGCCCACTCGGCAACCTCGTCATGGTCGATCTGGATCTGCTGATCACTCGTTGTCACGAAAACCATCGCCTTCCGTTGTGGGGGTGAACGCCTCAGCCCGGGACGTGGGACGCGGCGCAGGCTCCGCCCGCCGTCCGCTGGCCTGGCCGTCGTCGAGGGACACCTTGATGTCCCGGTGCTCGCCGACGTAGAAGGCGCAGCCAGCGACGAGCGCTCCGTACCCGAAGATCGCCACCAGTCCTGTCACGGTGATATGCAGCGCCGGGGAACCGCCATTGTCGAAAACCGCGAGATTCCACCCGGACGGGCGCGGCAGCGCCAGTCCGGCGCTGGCCACGAAGTCAGCAACTGCCACGCTGGCCGGCGCCACGACGAAAACCGCCAGGCACACCAACAGCAGGTACCCGGCAACTGCCACGCACGGAACAATCGTCGACCTACGCATCGGCTCGATCCTCACAGAGAACCGAGCACTCGTGGGCGACACACCGCACAGACGTTATGGCCGCCTCAGATGGTCCAGATCTGCTCGTTAACGTCGTGCTCACCCACTTTCGCGCCGTGTTCGTCGTCAATAAGGCCCGCGCTTTTCAGGAAGCCCTGCAAACTGTCCCTGATCTGCTCGGTCTGCTGCACGTAGTCGCGGGCCGCGGCCAGCATCTTGTCGTAAGCCCCACCAAGAGCTCCGGCAGTACCCCGGAAAGGCACAGCGACACTGGAAGATTCGTCGACAGCTTCGCCGTGGAGCTCAGCGATCCTCTGCTGGGGATGATTCACCGCGCTGAGCCGAGCATTCAGCACATCCAGGTAGGCCAGCAGCTGGCCGTGGCCCACTGAGGTCGGTGCAGGTTCACCGGTTGTCATAGAGTCACCAGCTCCTCGGCAGGGTCTCGGTCTCAATCACGGGAAACGGAAGGTCACGCTCTGGCGGGCCGGCGGCCCCACGGCGTTCATCGACGACTTGCTCGGCCGCGCCCACCTCATCCGGCTCCGCCGGCCTCACGTCCGGAGCCGGCTGAGGTGCGTCAATCGGCGCCGGCCCCGGCGCATCGTCGCCGCCACCCGCGGATCCTGCGGCAGCTGTGTCCAGCGAAGACCCCGCTCCTGCTCCGGGTCCGCCTGGGGCATCACCTTCAGGCAACTCCGGCAGGTCCAGGCGGAAGAACCCCGAATGCGGCGGGCGGAACTCGAAAACATCGACCAGCGGCTTCACCGATCCGTCCTGCATGAGGACCTGACCGCCCTCCAAATACATGCCGGTCCCTTTGCCGCCGGTCAGCACATCGCCGGTCTTGGCCGTCATGGGGTCATCAAGGAACTGCCCGTAGCCTGACAGCGGCATCTCCGCACGCGCCGCCGCATCCAGAACATCCACCGGAGCGTCGGGGGTGGCCGCGCCCAACGTGTTCATCATCTCCAGCAGCCTCGGATCGTCGATCGACACCGCGTGGGGAGCGCCACCGATCATGACGGCGGAGGCCACCCGATCCGGGGTGCCATCCTGGTCAAGGTCCATGTTGTTGCGCGTCGGCGCTATCGCGTCTGCATCCATCCGCCCATCACCGTCTTTGTCCAGCGGCTTCATATCTGCACCCAACTGACTGGGCCGCACTCGGTCGCCAGGGCGCAGCACCGCCGGTGAGGCCAAGGCCGCATCGGCGGCCCGTGCTTCGCCAGAGATTCGGCGGTCGGGCTGGTCCCTGCCCGGCTCCAGCGAGTCCTGCACAGGGCGCTCCGCGGGGGACCCCGCGGACAACCCAGTCTGCGGCCCCCCATCAGCAAACAGCGGAGGAACCGTCGGGCCGCTGGGCACCTGAGGCATCTGCGGCATGGCGGGCATCGGCGCCATCCCCGCCCCGGCGATCGGCGACAAAGCTTCCTGGACCGTAGGCCACGATGATCCCGGTTCCGTGCCAGCGATGGCGCCGCCGAACGATCCGCCGCCACCGCCACCTCTGGCGCTGCCCTGCGAACTGGGACCACCACCAACAGTGCCTGTGGCCCCAGGCAACGGCACCTCAACTGCGGTGCTGTCGGCCACCACCGCAGTGAACAACGCGCCCATGGCCTCGCCGGCAGCCACCGCTTGGGCGGCACCAGCAGCCACGCTGGTCTTGGGGTCACCCTCATCAAGCCCGACGTCGCCGGCGCCGATGAACCGCTGACCAAACTGGGGCCAGACCGCATTCTCCGGCCCCGCCAGATGGGCATGGCTAGAGCGAGCCGCGAACCGCGCGATGTCCTCCCGGTATCCGTCGACCACATCGCGGAATCCGCGGAACGCAGCTCGGGCCCCGGAGCCGGTGTCAACGACTGCTTGGCGCGCGGCGGCCGCGTCGGCAGACAGCGCTGCCACGTACTCGTCCAGCTTCGGGATACGTGCTTTCCCAATCTCGGCCAGACATTCCGACACGTGGTCTGCGCTGTAGAGCTCGCGGACACGGCCATGAATGGCGAGCACCCGGTCGACTGCGGATTTCAGCCGGTCCGCGGCGGCGACCAGGTCCGATACATCCTCGGCTGAACCACCCAGATGCGCTGAACGATAACCGATTTCACTCGGACGAACAGCGTTGGTCGCCTCGTTGACCCGCTGCAGTTCAGCGTCCTTGGACAGGATCCGTTCCCGGGTGTCGTCATCACCGATGAGCGGCAGGAAGCGAGTCTGTCCGTTGATATCGGGGTTCGCATGCAGCCACGCGTTGGCCAGATCGTCGACCCCCAGCTGATCGGGGCTGACGGCTCGACCGAATACGTCGACATGCGGGAGGAGGGGGTCGTCGGCGTGCGCGTAGCGCCGTGCCATCACCTCCAACTGCGCTGGGCTCAAGCTATTGGGGTCCCACCCCCACTCTTGAAGCTGCTGGGCGGCAGGCCGCGACGGGTCGAACTGAGCGGCAGTATCACCGCGTTCGACGGTTTCAAGTCCCTGACGATCGGCCTCTAGGCGCTCATCCGGCTCCACACTGGTCACGCCCAGCACCTCCATCCGCACGCCAGAACCGACATTGCTCAGTTTCAACACTAGCCAAAAACACGGCCCTGAACGGACGACATTCCAGCTGTACGTGCCCGCCTAGTTGTTGTGTAGGCTCCTCGTGAAGCAGTGCAGACCGGAGGCCCCGCGATGATCAGGATCGACGCGATTAAAACCGCAGTGTCCCAAGTGGATCTAGCATCTCATCTGCTGCCCGGAGAACCTTTCGTGTTGACCATTCCAACCACACTGGCCCACCATCCTCTCGTGAAGCACCCCACAGACCAAGAGGTCTATGCACTGCGCTCGGCAATCTTGGTCGGAGAAGTGTTTCCCTCGCTGTACGGCAAGCTTGAAGTCGACTTCATCCGCACCGCAGACACCGACGCAACAGACGGCAATGACACTGTCGAACGCATCCCCGCGCTGCAAATAACCTATATCCCCGAAGGGATTACAGACTCCCACGCCACCGTACGCCCGGTTAAGAACGCTGCGTTCCCCGAAGCCGTGCACAAAGCGATTGCACAGACCTCACACCGCCCCGAGCTCGCCCGTGCACTATGGGAAAAACGCTGGGCCGTCCGCCTGATCGCGCAGGCATTCGGGTGCTCAGTGTCACTCATACGCCGCGACATCGGCCGCACGACCCTCGACCTCGACCTTGTCACCACCTACGCCGACCAGCTTCCCAGCGCACCGATCACGCTGATCACCACCAGGCAGGGCATCCATGCACGCGATCGTGACCGCGAGTTCGAGTTCCGCAAAACAGTTGGCGAAGAACACCTCCGTGAGCTCAAGAGTCGCGTCGAGCAGTACACGTCCATGTGCCTAGAGCACAGCCGCGCAGACAAACGCACGCGCGCGTTCGCCAACCAACTGTGGCTCGATGTCGACGACACCATCAAGCAGCGCAGGGTTTCGGTGTCGCGGCTCGCAGTGGAGCTGGGCTACACGACATCGGGCTTACGCAACGCCATCGCACAGGCCCGCAAAGCGCAACAAACACCGTTCCCCGCCCCCACGGAAGGCGCCACCGGATGAACACTCAGTTCCTGCTCGCGCCACCACGTTCGACCACCCAGGCCCATGCCGCCGACCTGCTCGGGCGCTCAGCAGCAGCGGCAGCCATCCTCTGGAACACCCACGTCGCGCTCACCGGCCCAGAGCAGTTCCTGCGCGCGCTCACCACTGCACTGCGCGTACCAGCCGAGCGCCCCTCCCCTACCCCTGACGGGCTGCACTCTGGTGCCCTACTACGTTTGGCGACCCGCACTCACCGCCTGGCCGGCGACCTCACAGCTGCGGCCACGGCGCGGCGGCGAACACACACGAGCACGTGCCAAGCGCTGTACACCGAAGCCTTCAACGAGTACCTCAGCCGCCATCCGCGGCCACCGCGCCAATAGCTCAGGAGTGCGCCGACCACCATCGGTACAGCTGCTCGGGGCTACTGCCGCCGCGACCAGAACTGATCAGGGCGAACACTTTCTGCTCGTCGTCTGTCCACCCCATCACCGACTGGCTGGCTCGCTGGGCACAGAAGACGATGCCACCGACCTGCTGGGGCGCACCTCCGCGCCGCCAAGGCCCGGGTGACTGGATGCGCCCTGGACATACGCGCACGATGGAGGCATCCTGCGCTGACTGCAGCAGCTCGGCCAGCCTCGCGCTGTCGTCGGCCCGCTGATACACCGCCCGATCCGGGCCACCGACCCCGCGATAACGTCCACACTCGATCTGCGCCAGCACGCCGGCAGCCCCCGGTGCGACGGTCAGACACGAGCCTTCAGGGAATCCATCCGGGATGAGCGACCGCAGCTCGTCGGCGTCTCGCCCCTGCACCGCAGCCGCGCTCGCTGGCGAGTGCATCTGCCCGCCATCCATCTGATCAGACTGGCCCGCATCATCTTTCGCGCCGAGAACAACACTGGCAAACACGCCCGCCACCGCGATTGCGACCACAGCGATGAGCGCCGGCACCACCATCTTGCGCCCCGCCCTCGTAGGCGGGATGCCACTCAACGCCAAAGAGATCGACGGATCACCCAAGGCCCCTTGCCCTGACGCCAGCACGCCCTCCGATCCATGCTGGTCTCGATGCGACGCCTCCGAAGCGCTCACCCAGTCATCGCGCCGATCCTGCCACAGCGGTTCAGCCACCGACTCGACGCTCTGCTCAGGCACCGCCACAATTTCGGAGACCGCCGGGGCCTGCGGGCCAGCGTCGGTTCGTTGTGTCGTAGGAGCGTAGAGCTCAGCGAAGAACGCGTGCTTGCTCACCGGCAGACTGTGCAGCCCATCACCGTGAGGGTCGCCAGTCGGCACGACCGGTGGCAGCGGTGCCCGCTCGCCATCGTTCTCCTCACCTATGGCCCTGTTGCCCAACGTCTCTCACCCCTCTCTGCCTTCGGCCGCGATGCGCCACTGACCAACACGCCCGACCTAGGAGCCGACGTGAACGAAGCGGCGTTCATCCGCGGTGATCGACCAAGGCACCTTGACCTGATCGTGACCGGTTGTCGCCACCAAACTTCCCCTGCTCTCCACGACCGAAAACTCCGGCGCAACACCGAAATGCTGCGCACAAGCGATCGCCGTCGCCCCGGTCGCCGCCACACGATCGGCTTCCGAGCCAGGACACACCACGATGCCCGCACCACTTGCACCGCCGATGCTCAGCAGTGGGGAGTTGACCCGTTCCACGAACTCTTCCCAAGCACCCGCTGGATCATCGCGACGGCCGAAGTCGACACTGATATTGGCCGCAACCAGACTCATCCGTAACACCATGTGCTGGGCCATCAAATGCGATCCCACCAACCACAGCACCTTCCCGCTACCAGGATCCACCCGCAGAAAACAACGACCAAGCTCCGCTGAAGACCCCAGGTACATACCAGCACCGCCGGGCCGCGCCGCGGGCATGTCCTCACCCGCTACCGAGTACAGGGGAATCGCAGGTGCAGGAACAGCGGCGGGCGGCATGGTCTGAGCAAGGACACCCACCTGCTGACCCCGGGCCGCGCGCAGACCGGCGCCCTTGAGCGAACGCGCAATGCGATCCGACTGTGCGACATAGCTTGCCGTGTAGCCCGCTCGCAACAATCCGTTGCCTTCCCGGACAACAGCCAGATTCTCATAGATCCGGTGCGCGGGAATCTGCCGGGCCAGATGCTGCGATCGCGCCGACCACGAAGCACCCTGAGCAACCACGCTGAACACCTTGGGCGTAGACGCATCGCCCAGGTGAGTCGAGTGGATCCGCTCCAGAGCGGGCGCAACCTGCTTGACCTGCTCTCTGCCAAGGGCCCGCAACCCCTTTTCTGACAACAGCTTCGCGGTGAATCCTTGGGCTTCGAGCTCCACGCGCACCCGCGACGCGGCTTCCCATGCCACAGCCGGGATCCCGCCGTCCTTCGTTCGCGCCCGGACCGCCGAGAGCGCTCCCATGGTGGAGACGGTGACCACTGCGAAGGTGCGCCCACCGGTGTGCACCGGCACCGGCCCGATCGCGTCGCTGACCGCGGCCGAGGCCGCGTGCCCAATCGGCAGCGCAGTGCGATATCCGTGTGTGACCACCCTGATCGATTCGCATACGATGTCGCGCTGACGCATCTTCTTGGCCAACCGCTCCATGTCAATCGACGCACCGGAGATGGTGCCCGCCGACGAGACAGTGGTCAACGCAAAGCTCTGTCCCGGCGACACGTCCACCCATACACGCATCGCCGCGCCATCCCACACCCACCCAGCACCTTTGTGCGACCCATACTGGCCAAACACAATCGCTGTGCTGCCATCGCGCCGAATCCGGTTCCACTGCCACAAGGTGGCTCCGCGGTAGGTCACCACCACCGACAGAGCCGCACAAACCGCGACAGTCGCAATGATCAGAAACGGCACCTTGGAAACGTGCCCCAACGACATCACCGGAACCAACAGGATGACCGCACAGATAGCGAGACTTTGGGCCTTCCAACGAATCCCGAGCAGACTTCCGTACATCACCGATCCCCCTCATCGCCACGCAAACCCGCACGCAAGTACCCGTAAAGCCCCATACACAGCGCCACCAACAGCCCGACACCGAGCATGGACAACCCGACCACTTTCGCCTTATCCGCCGCCACCGGTATGACCGGTTCAGGCGCGGCAAAAGAATCCGGCACGGCCCTGGCGCGCTGCGCGCCGGCCTCCACAACCCCCGTCAATGCACGTACCGCGTCGACGTGGCCACTGCCGAAGACAGGATCCATCGTGCTGGCGGTACGACGCGTCGAGTTGACGATGATCTCGCTGACTTGCCGGGCGCTCAACGACGGATCAGCCTGCCGTATCAACGCGGCCAGGCCCGCAACGAGCGCCGAAGCGAACGACGTCCCCGACAGTGGGTTGGTGCCGTCCCTTGTGAGCTCGGCGTTCACCAGCCCGCCTTTCTCCCGGCCTTCAGGGTCGAGCGAGATGATGTTGATCGCCGGGGCTGTGACGTCAACCCAGGGGCCCCACAGCGTGTTGACGTACTGGTCGCCCTCCAGCGTCGATCCGCCCACGCTAAGCACGAAGTCTTCGACGATCGACGGGATGGACCAGGTGGCCAGCGAGTCCCAACCGCCACCAGAATCAGGCAGGTCCGGCCGTGGGTTCTGTTCGCAGTCCTCGGACCCAACATTGCCCGCGGGTGTCACGAGCACTACATCTTTCTCGACGGCCGCGTAGCGCATGGCCCCCCGCAGAGCGGCCATCTCCTCAATCTGCGTTCCGGCCGGAACACACGCCGTTATCGACATGTTGATGACCTGCACGTCCATATTCGCCAGGTGCACAATTGCTTTGGCGAGCAGATCCAATGATGAAGGCTCCGGATCGTAGTAGTTTGCTTTGCGGTACGCACCCGAGGTCTGGCGCACAGTCACGATCTCAGCGTCAGGTGCGACCCCCACGAACGAGTCCGTGTCTGACGGCGCCCCGGCTATCAAGCCCGCCACCAGCGTTCCATGGTGGTCGCAGTCAAAAGTTCCGTCGCTGTCTCCGATGTAGTCACCGCCAGGCTGCAAACGCGGCAACCGTATGTTCGGGTTGACTCCAGAGTCGATCACCCCGACACGGATTCCAGCACCCGTGGCGTACTTGTGCAGTTCATGCACATCGAAAACCCCTTTGCTCATCGCCGGAATCGTGGAGAACTGCGAGTCCGGCAACACAGCGGACGTCGCGCAGGTCACGGTCTGGCGCATCGGAACGGGTTTGCCGTCCACCGCCGACATCGGCGGACCGTCCGCCGGCACTGGATCCGAAGGTTCCCAGACCCCGGGGTGAGCTGGCGCGGCGTGCCCCAGCGCAGGGCTCAACACAGCCGCCGGCGCCGCGACGAGCAACACCGCAACCGCACAGGCCGCCGCACGCACTGCACGCACCGATCGATTCACTGCCCCAGCCCGCCCTCACGCCCCGATGTTGAGTTGCCGGATCCGCGTGTATCCGTCAACGAGGAAATAGAGCAGCACGATCGGCGGAATATAGAGCGCAGCTTCGAACAGCAACAGCTTGCGACGCACTGTCTCCGACATCTCGGGCGCCTGCCGCCAGGTGCGCGCACCGTAGATGAACATCAGCGCCGCCGTGGCGGCCAACGCACCGCCCATCATGATCGCAGTGGTGTGTTCCGACAGCAGCAACCCAACGACGCAGGCAAACCAGGACATCAGCCCCGCAGACATCACAGTCGTGCGCAGACCCTGGTCGACAGCCCAAGTGCCGAACAGATACAGCAGCACCGTGACCGTCGCAACGTAGGCGATCTGCAGCCACATGTGACCGCTGTCAACGAGCACGATCGACGCGAACCCCGAGAATGCCACCAAGATCGAAGAGCCACCGGCCACCGCAACCATCAGGTTGTGCATGGTGATCGCGCGAGCTTCCTGGTTGACCTCACTGGTAAGGCTTTGTCCCGACGATGCAGAGCGAGCCATTTCCACCACGTCCATAGCCCGTGTGAGCCGTAGACGCTCCCCCGGCGCCGGCATACCCGGCAACTTGACCCGCGCTCCCGACATCGCAGTCTTATCGCAGAAGTACACCGACACCGCGGCCAACAACATGATCTCCGACGCGACGATGTTGCCGCTCTCGGTCCATAGCAGGTTCACCAGCACCACAACCGTCACCACAGCGGCGGGCACCCCCACCCCATAGTGCAGCCACAGTGGATCGCGGATCGCTCCGGCCAGCAACAACGCGGCCAGGATCACGCAGACCGCCCCTGAGGCAATGTGCCACCGACCCGGCGCGCCGGGAACAATCAGGACACCGACGGTGAACGCACACACGTACGCGGTTATCGAGTAAGACAACAGGATCGACACCACGTTGCCGCGGGACAGGTTCTTCAGCGCGGCCATGATGAACACCGCCAGAATCAGCATTGCCCCTGCTGCGCCGACGAGAGGCCAACGCAGGTAGTCCTTCTCGCCGTACAGCACGCCGACCATCCCCACGCTCGCTGCCACCGCAGCGACCAACGGTGAGGCGACGCCATAGAACCGCTGTGCGGACTCGCTGGTCCACCGCGAGAAGAACTTTTCCTGTGTCGAGGCGACGGCGCCGGCCGGGTTCGACGTGAACTCCGGGTAGTACTCGTTACGGTCGGTCGAGGTCAAGACCAGGCTGTCGCCATCGAGGACCTTCATGCTCGCCAACGTCGCATCGGGAGGGAATGGCCTGCCGATCTCCGGTGTCAGCATCAGTTCCGCAGTGGGCTGCGCCAAGAACGGCAGCGCATACCCTTTTTTGTTGACGAAGTAGTCGGCAACCGAGTAGGCCAGCGACTTCACTGGCCGATTCAGCGGCAGCGAGACATCGACAACGATATCGCCCGCGTCGACGCTGACCAGAACCTTGTCTTTCTCCGCGGCTGCCATCAGTCGTCCAGATCCGCAGGCTTGATCTTCGAAACCACCGGCTTGAGCTTCTGCTTGCTACGCGGTGTCGAGAATCCCATCGCAGCAAGCAATTTGCGGGACACCAACCCTGAGGCGACCACCTTGTCGATGGCTTCGCCGTATCGCGCCCCGGCGGCAAACAGATCTCTACTCGCTGCTTCCACACGTTCGGTCAGACGTGCTTGCGCTTCGCTGATCTCAGCGTCCACGCGCCGCTGCACGTCGCGGACCTCGGTAAGGGCACGGCGGGTCACGTCATCGATCTCGGTCTGCACTTCATGCTCCACTCCCGCGAAGCGTTGCGCGGCCTCGTGCGCGGCCTGCTTACGTTCGTTGAGCTCCGCCGAGATCCGAGCGAGGTAGTCAGAGGCCTCTTCGACACTCGTCGGTGCCGGCGTACCTGCCTCGCTCCCAGCCCGTTCGCCGATCTCTGCAGCGTTATCCAATTCGGTATCAGTCATTCTGGTCGTCCAATCCTCTATACGGTCAGGCGGGCAACGGTGGCCGCAGCGATCGTGACGTACCGCTTGCGGGTGTCCTTGTCGACGAGCGTGTAGTCCACGGGACCGCCTTCGGCCAGGTGCTCGTCGTAGCGGGTGTACAGAACGCGCTTGAGTCCGGCTGCCGCGCCGCGATCATCACCGCGCTCGAAGAGCGGCTCTAGCTTCTTCTCGTCGATCAACGGATCAGCAGGACTGCGGTGATTGACCACAACCACCATTGAGGCCACCAAGTCGGGACGCCGCATCGGCCCCCGGATCGCATTGATGAGGCTCTGCGAGAGTTCCACCGAGTCTCGTTCAGGGGTCGTCACCAGCACGATGCTGTGCAGTCCGGCCAACAGCGGCTCGAACAGCGTGGTGTCGCGGTGCGGCATGTCGATCAGCCGCAGCGGACCTTCCTTGGGGAACTTGTTGAGAACCTCGACGAACTCACTCGGCGTCATTCTCTCGTCGTCAGTGTCGTTCGGATTTCCAATGACCATGAGGCCCTGCGGTGTTCGGGTGAACATCGACCCGAAGTGCTCGCCGCTGGCCGGGTTCCAGCGGTGCAGTGTCCGCGTCGACTTCGGTGAGTTCGTCCCCGATGCATCCAGCGTCCGCCGAAGCAGGCTTCCCCCGTAGTCGGCGTCGATCGCATACACCGGTTCACGCCGCTGATCGGTCAGCGTGTTGCCCACCATCTGCAGTACAGACGATGACCCCACGCCGCCCTTGGCGTGCAGCACTCCCACATACTTGATCGTCGGCACCGGCGCCTGAATGGAGCGGCGCTCCGCCTCGTATGCTTCCTCAGCCGCCGTCGGAGGCAACCTGGTACCCAGAAGCCGGTTGATCCTGCCACGGGCGCCGGTGGTGGCCTGTGGACGCCGCGCAACCCCGAACTCCAGGCCACGCGAGGAGGTCACCTCCGAATCGGCATCCCAGGACAAATCCGCGCCATTGCGCTGGGCGAACGCCGCTCCGTTGCGGTGCCGCCCTGGGCCAACCGGCTGCGGCGCCGACGGGCCAGAACCACCCAGTTCGGGCGAGCCCCACCGCTGTCCCCCAACACTGCCCTCGGCGGACTGCCGCAGTGGCGGCGCTTGCCGCGCAGGAACCGGCTGCTGAGGCCCTGGTGGCTGTTGAGGCGGCGGCTGATTCGACGGCGGGTTCTGGGACGTCCGATACAGCGCCCGATAGTCAACCTTGTCGGACATGACCCTCTCCTAACGAATTTCGACTCGGAATGCATCCTCCCGTGTCCCGCACCCCCATGGGCGGACACGCCGCAACGCTTATATCCGTGAACCCATCACATACTCGCCCTCAGCTGGATCAACGACATTGCGAGTTCCGTTGTTGTACATGAACACCCGCAAACCAGGATCATCATCAGCCGCGACCGGGACAGTGTTGTTCCCACTGGCCGCGAGCACATACCGCGCGCGGTCCCGTTTCGCAGCCGCCACCGCCGCGTCACGCGCGGCAGCCCGCCCCGTACGCACGACACCCGACTCCGAGGTGACACCGGATTCACGCACCCGCGACGGCGAAGGACTGTAGGAACGCACCATCGGTGCGATCACCTCATCCGCTGCGGCCTCGCCCTCGGCCGCGTCCCCAGATCCCGCACCGAGCGCGCCGAATGCGGCCGCACTTCGTTCCCGCACTCGCCGAGCGTTGTCGTCCGCGGTTTCGGTGAGCACCTGGCCGTCGCGGGAAACCCCACGCTGCTCGGCCGCCGGTGCCTGTGGGCCCTCAGCGGACGTAGGTTCCAATCGGTGCGGGCCCAGCCCTCCGAACACGACCGGACTGGAGACGTCCACGCTGGCGGCAGGTGCCGGCGTTTGCTTGCCCGCCTCGGCGTCTGGTCGCCTCTGGTCGTCGAGTTGTTGGCTGGCCTCGCTGGCTGGTCCCGCTTCCGGCGGACCTGAGTCCGCAGCGATCACCTCAGTGCGACCGGCTGAGGGCGCGGCTGGCTTTGGAGCCGGCGGCCACGTGACGGTGTGGGTGGTCTGCTGTCGGGCTGTGCCTACGGCGATCACGTCGATCGCGCCATCGACTGTTTCGCGGTCTTGTTCACTCAACCTGGGCACCGCCGATGCCTCTCCTTCTGCGTGTGCGCTGCCACCGCGCAGCCGGGTCTCCACGGCCGCCGCACCGGCCGCCAGGACCGCCGCGCCGGGGAACATCGACGCTGCTGCCGCTACCCGAGATGTGAGGCCTGCGACGTTGGCTGCTGTCTCGCGTTGCCGCGCATAGGCTTCGCTACCGAACATGGCCCGAGGCGCCACCACACGATTGATCACCGATCCTTGGTTGCCGTGCACGGCGCCCGTCTTGCGCAGTAGCCCACCGACGGCCTGCCGCGACACGAAGAACAGCAACACGATAAAGACGGTGTAGAGAATCACCGAGAACGTCGGATCACCATCGGTGAGTTCGTTGACGATGGCGATCACCAACGCGGGCCCGACGATCGCGAATATGTTCACCACCGCTGCCGCGCCCGTGTGCCCGGCCGCCACCATCACCTTGCGGCCCGGGACCGTGATGGCTTTCGCATCGAACAGCGACTTGCCCAGGTAGTACAGCAGCGACACCCACGACCAGGCGGCCATCGTCGCGTGGTAGAGGTACATCGCGAACAGGGCCAGCCCGTACATCAGCAGCACGAAGAAGAAGACACCCAGCGTGATAGCGGCTGCCAGGGCACCGGAGGGTGCCTCCGCGAGCGCGGGCGCACACGCCGGCGCATTTCCCCGGCTCATCGCACGAGAGAACTCGTGGACACACTCGCCGTCCAAGAGCCGCCCGTACATCAGGGATTGCGTCACTGGACGGACCACCGAGTCCATGAGGTAGCCGGCCACCCCGGCCCGGGAGCCATCGGTGTGGCCGGACCCAGTCGAGCCCTCGCCCACGAAGTCGACGACCAAATTTGGGATCGAAGTCAGCGCCTGGTCCATCAGGTAGAACGGGTTGCGCAGTAGCCACGAGAACGCCACCGCCACCACCACCGCAACCGCGATCCGGTTGCGGTCCTGCCCGAGGTCGCGAATATTTCTGCGCCGGTCGATCATTGACCACACCACGTAGATCATCAGCGCCAACGACATCACCGCGGCAGGCGGAACGATCTCGAAGAGCCGTCCGAACACACTTCGGTAGACGTCACCGAGAGCAGTGAGCACCGTGTTCGTCGACGACATCAGGGACAGAACCCCGAGCGCAGCACTGGCCAACCAGGTGTCGGCCTGGTTGTACACGACCATCACCGTGGCGTTGGTGGCTGAGCGCACGACTTTGAAACTCAGCAGCTCGGCGTAGAACACCCGGTACCGCGACAACGGTGTGCCATCGGAGTCTTGGAAGTCGAAGAACACGACGCGCCCTCTATCGCTGCCCTGCAGGCGTTTTGAGGTTCGCAGCGTTCGCGTCTGCCGCGTCGTAGCGTTGCATGCGAGCCGAGTCGGTGTCGGCTTTCTGCGCTCTGACCGCGATCACTTCGTTGAGCGACTTGATCCGCAGCTTCATCCCTCTCGTGGAGAAGTACCCCTCGCCTTCTCGGCCCCGGATCGGCTTGCGCTTGCGGTTCGGGTCCGGATCCAGAGGTGATGTGTCGGCCAGCAGCCGCTCAAGTAGCCGATCGGTGACCGGATAGTCAGCCCATTCGAATGCCGCGGTAGCGTTGACTGCAGTTTCCTGACGGTAGACCAGTTTGGTGTTGATCCGGCGGTAGTGCCGCTTGCTCAGCTCCTCGGTGAGCTGCGAGAACGCGTAGACCGCCTTGTTGAACTTTCGGCCCTCCTGATCGGGAGTCGCGATCAGATCCGACAACACATCCTGGTCGTCGTAGGAGGCCAGCTCATCGGCAAAGAACCTCGCCGGCCCCGGCATCTGGTCGAAGAAGTACTTCGTGATCCGGGCGACGGCAGTGTTCACCATGTACGTGTACCGCTCTTCGATGTCGAAATCCGCTCGCGCCTTCCCCGGCCGCGGCAACCGCAGGCCGCGCACCATGAACACGATGTTGCGCGCCTCGGGACTGAACACCCGGCCCGCGGCCAAGTCATCGGCGGTCGGAATCATGCACCGCAGCATCGGCGTGTTCAGCGCTTCCCGCGCCAGCGGCTGCAGGTCCTTCCACTCAAACTTGCTTCCCTGAACGATGTGGGTCAACACATCCCGCGACGTCCGGAGCCCGAAGTCGCGGCGATAGCTGCCTTGCGCGATCCGCGTCAGCTCCGAGGAAGCCGTGGTGCCAGGCCGCACTGAGAACAGCAGCGAGAACCACTCAATGAATGCACGCGCCGCGGTATCGGGGTCCTCGGCGAACACCAGGAGCGGATCACAGTAGGTATTGCCCCGCAGAAAGTCGACGATCTGATACGAGTCGTAGGCGGTGACGGCGACGGCCCATTCGCCTTGGGGGTCAAGGATGAACGCCGGGATCTTGAAGTCGTTGAGCCACGACAGGATCAGCTTGCCGGTGTGGGACTTACTGGAGCCCTGGGCGCCGGAGAACATCATCGACGCGTTGCCCCGCGTGGTCCCAGTAAGCACATCAAGATGAACGAACTTGCGCAGCGCGTTCTCGTCGGTGCGGAAGATTGGTGGTCCCATGCCATCGCCGGCAGCGATCCGCCGCACCGGCATGAAGCCGGCCAACCTGAACGCAGTGGTCGGCTTCTGCAGCGAACGGATCGTCGCGGTCTGCGGTGTGCACGGGAACATCGATTTGAACAGCGTCAGCTGCGCCCCAGGCACCGTCCGGACGACGAAACCACGCGCTCTGGCCTCTTTGGCGGTGGCGGAAACTTTGTCGTTGAGGTCGTTGAGGTCTGCGGATCCGAACGCGACCAACACCGTGACGCGCAAGCCACACGGGTCTTGCTCGTCATGCAAGGCGTTGGAGACATAGGACGCCAGTTCCTCGCGTTGCGCCTGATACAGGCTCGCGCGGATCTCGGTTCGCGAGTTCGCGATGTCGTAGACATTGATTTCGTCGAGTCGTTCCTCCAAGTTCTCGACGTCAGTATCTTCGGGCGCGGGCTGCACGTGGATCATGAAATCGCCGTCTGCGCCGCCGAGTTCGTTGACGATCTCGGTAAGGCCGTTCACTGTCGGGGTCAGCTTCCGCGGGAACTGCGTGAACGCGAGCACCTGCTGATACGACACCGTGCCATCGGGTGCCTCTGGCTGACGTGCCGCCGGCGGCATCACAGCCAACGCACCCCCAGCCCTCAATGTCTTGAAGTTTGTCCTGAACGATCGCTTGTACTGCTTGACCCGGTCCTCGAACTCGTCCTTGGGCAGCACCGCCCTCATATCGGCGAGAAACTGTGCATACAGCGCCCGGCTATCAGCAGCGTCGTCAACGATCATCGGCTCAAAGGAACGGCCCCCGGTGACGTACCCCGCGTACGGCTGCCGATCAAGAGAAGGATCCGTCGGAAGATCGAACACCGGCACGTCGATACCACGCAGCCGGTTCCGTTCGTACACCCACGTCAGGTCACTAGGCACAGTGCGCCACGGCATCATCGCCGCCGGGATCGCCGCTTCCACCGCCGCTCGAAACTCCAACACCTCCCGGTCTTTGACGTGCTCATGAGGGTTGGACTCGAAGAACCGCGACGCCAGACGATCGAAGAAGCTCACTGCGGTCCGCATCCGAACCGTCAACCAGAACACCCGGTCAATCTCAGCGTCACCGGACTGCTCCATGTCGCGCCGGAACACCTCCAGGTGGCGCCGCAACTCCGCATACTCGGCAGCCCCGTAATTCCTGAGCCCTTCGCCATCGACAATGCGATTCATGACGCACTGCGCCGATGTGCGGGTCTTGAACCCACCCAGCGTGAATTCCGGCGGATCCAGCGCAGCAATATCTGCGAACAGATCAGCGTTGAGCTGCTGGCACGCCGTTTGCATCGTCAGGTCGTAGGGGCTGAACATCGGCCCCAACAGCAGGTAGTTGAGATATACGCCGCCATCGTCGGTGTACACCACGTTCTCAGTTCGCCGAACGATCCGCGTTGGGTAGTCAGCCACGAGAAGTCAATCCTCCACAGTCGTATCGAGATTCGTCCACGTCCGGTTCCGCGCACCGGTGATGAGCGACCTGACGATCAGGGGCTCCGACAGTGTGTGATGCCGGTCTACTGCATGCAGCCAAAACGCCACCCACATGGTGACCATCAGCGACACCACCGCGATGCAGGCCGCCGTGATCGCCCCGATAGCCCCGGGCACGAGCAACCCGACAACGACAGCCGATGTCACACCTGCCCCCAGAACCGACAGGCTCACGCTGCCAAAACGCACACCGAGCAGAACCAACTCAACGGTGAACGTGTGTGTCCCGTTCCAAATCCGCGCTCGCACAGCTGAACTCCTCCGCAGCGTCGATTAGAAGGGGAGAAAATCCGACAGGAATGTGTTCGAGAACCCAAAAACATTCGGGATCTTCAAGCACAACAAGCCCAAGACCGAGCCGCACGCCATAATTCCCAGAATCTCTGGCATTGCCTGCTTGAACTTGCCCTTCTTCTCTCGGAAGGAATCGAACGAGTACCACATAGCCAGGCCCATCACACAGGTCGCAAGAACCGACGCCGCCACAGCAACGAGGTTCCCGATGACGTTGCTCGACGTCCCATCGTTGATACGCGCGGCAACGAACTGGGTCACCGCCGCATCGACGACCAACATTTCTAGACCCATCAGCAATCTCCATCCCGCAGTCCCGAAACCGGCATGCCCGGCGCACTGCACTGATCATCACCGCCGCAACGACTTCGTAGTTGCGACACACCCCCACCACTTGACGACTGCCTCCGCACCTATGCGCCCACAGGGCCACAACGACGCGCGCCACGAAACCGCCATCAGCGAGCACCCCGTATACGCCAAAGACCAGTTCAACCGGGCTCCCACTACGCCGGCCACACACATTGTTCCGCAACGATCCGCACCACAGAAGACGCAACAACCGCCACCCCAGGCACTGGCACGAAGCACTCCCCCGCACCGACAACAACTTTCGCTACGCGGCCGACCATGACTGCGAAATCTACCCGCGTCATGGGTTGCCGGCGGCGCGGGAACAGGCGCCTTCAATCAGCCGCGCATACGACTTGCCCCACCGATCGACTCGCTGCTCAGACCGCTCGATACCGGCGGAAAACCACCCTCAAAGAACCCACTCCGTGCGCTCCAGTCCGCCATGAACCATCAGGCTGGCACGGCGCATCGGCACCAGCTGTCCGGCGAACTAGTCGCATCCCGCCCGACTGCTCCCCCGCGCTCCGCGCACACGAAACTTCCTGCCCAAGCGTCGATCCGGACGTTCATCCGACCGCGTCCTCCACGATCCCCAGCGACTCTTCCACCGCCCCCTGCGTAGCAGCGACGATCTTCTTCAAGATCTCGTGCGCCTGGGTTTGCGCGTACTGCTCGGACCGATTCCGCAGTTCCCGGAAGAACGCAATGTGTTCCTCAGTGAACGTGATCGCGTACTTGTCGATGTTGTCGGAAACGAACTGTTTGCGGTCATCGGAGTATCCATACGTCAGCAACGCGACACCGTTGATCATCGCATGCGCCTGCTGCACCGGATTCCTCGTCGCGTGCTCCGGGGCCGTGTAGTGGTTGAGATCCACCACAGTGAACGGATCGAACGTGTACGTACCACCGTGCCCCGCAATGTGATTCGAGTTCGCGACGATCCCAACCGTGGCATCTGGATCCGGGTGGGAAAGCACGATCGTCGAATGCACCTCATCAAACCCGGGAACGTTACCGATGTAATACGTCGCCTCCGGCGAGGTCACCGACAACGCCGAAGTACGCGCATACTTCGCAGCCACACGGGTCAGCCGAAACCACCCCGGATACACACTTCGATGCATCCGCACGTGCGTCGACTTCTCTGCCAACACCCACATCCCCAACTCGGGAAGATCACTATTGATCCACACCGTGGAGTCATACGGCAAGAACCCTTTGAGGTGCATCTCCACAACCCTGCTCAACGACTCGCCCAGAGCCACGTGTGCCAGCGGCGAATTCGCATCGGCCCGCACGTAAATGATCATGCCGCGGCCCCCTTCCTGAGGTACGTGCCCGCACATTCGGCAACGTCGTCGCACTGACCATGGCGACCGGTGTCGTCAATCGTGTAGAGCCTGTCGTGGTCGGAAGTGTAGCCACCTTCGTGGCGTCATAGGCCGCGACACGGCACCCAATCTGGCGGTCTAAAACACCAGGCAGCGACCAATTTCACTGGGATCATCGCGATTAGCCATGAGGACGCAGTACCCGCGATCCGTGGCGCAAGTCGTTGCGCGCATAACGGAACCTTCAGGAATCGCCGCGGCCGCCAGAAGCGGCCACCCACAGCTAACCTGACCGAGCGCACCGGGTGATCGAGCCGCCTACCACCGCGCACGCGAATCAGCACAGGTCACTGCCCGACGGTCCACAACCGGGCATCGAGCAAGCTCATCCGCCCGGCCGACTTGCTTTCGGCCCACTCACCCGTGGTAGGTCTAGCTTGTGTCTTCGACCATCCGGGCGACGGGAACAGCCCACGCGAGTAAATCCGTCACGCCCGCCCAAGAAGTCACAATCACCACGCAACGCGCGGCCGCGCGCATCGCAGGCGTCAGCGCGACGACCATCGGCGGCTGGCTGCGACGCGGACTCCTCGGACCAAAACCGTGGACCGCCCGCGAGATCCTCAAGGCCAGATCGCTTGCCCCATCCCGCGGAATCCTCAGCCCCCACGGCACGACCTCACGGTGGCGAGTCGGATGCGACTGCCCCCGGTGCACTCACGCCCACGCCGCGGAAGCACGGCACCTCCGACAGCTCGGAAACCCAGTCTGCTGGGACCTCATCGAGATGAGTCTCCTCGATGCCCTCGCCAACGGAACGTCTTACCGGCAAGCCCTCGATGACGCCGGCGTCACCGCCCAGGCATTCTCCCAGAAGCGCCGCCGCGATCCCGCGTTCGGCCGAGCCGCCAATGCTGCCCTGATGGCCGGCCGGAATCCGAACTTGCACCACGGCCGCGACAGCGCATGGAAAGCGGGCTGCCGCTGCCCGGACTGCACGGACTACCACGGCCGGACTCGTAAACCGAAGGCGTAAGCCTCCCCCAGGCCCATAGCCCGCATTTCGTACCGTGACGCAACAGTGCCTGCAGGCAGGCTTTGCCGCAGATATGTTCGCGGCGCGCGACACGCCCACAACAACTCGCTGACCACCAGTCACTCGGATACGGGCGGCCGTACGCGCAGCGCGACGCTACTTCGTTGGCCGCACAGGATGCACCCGCAACAGCGCCTCATCGATCCCGCGATCTGAGGATGCCACCGTCTTCACCTCCGACACCGAGGCGCCGAACACTTCGGCTGCAACCTTGGCCGCCTGCACCCCGTCGCCCCGAGAGAACAGCTTCAACGTCCGCCCGTCGTCTTGAACATGAACGTCCCAGCTGTCGGCCCAGAACTCGGTATACACACCGTCTTTCTCCACCACCAGCCGCGTCACGTCAACCAGGGCAACACGCGCATCCCTCGACCGTGCTCCCGCAATTCCACTGCGCTCCAAAGTAATTACCTTCGTTTCAGGATCCGGGCTGCACCGATGCCACAGAGGTGCCGTGGTTGGCGGTAGGCAGTGGAGTTCCCTGGCTCGGCCCTGCCGGCGCACCCGAACCATGAGCCGCGCTCTGCGTACCGACACGAGTCGTGTCCGCAGCCACCTCCGGCGTCGACTCCGCTTCGCTGTCACTCAGCGGCACAGACGCGCCCCGGCTTGCCTCGTCGTCGAGGGGAGTGCCCTGGCTACCGCCCGGCACCGACACCTCAGCGCCTACCCCGTCGACGGCCGACTCGTTCTCGTCCCCGGCCTCAGCCGACTCGGCACTGGCATCTTCAGCCGCGCCAGACGATCCCGCGCCCGACCCCGCGGACACACCGGAACTCGGCGCCGACCGCGCCGGCGCCGGCGGCGGCTGAACCCACACCGCGAGATCGGTACCACCTGCGCTGTACACCACGCTCTCCGGCGCTTCACCGGTCACATCGAAATACACCTTGCCCGTGGCCTTTTCACCCTGCCCCAGAACCGACGGATTCACACCCTCCGGCGTCGCGGCACCCCACAACACGCGATAGGTCTGCCCATTGCGCGCCCGGGCGTTGAAGTTCGGCACCATCGGGACCACCGAACCCTGCACCGCAGTATCCGTCGCAGCCGCCTCCCACAGCGTGCCGACCACCCGATGCGGAATGGCGTCCTCGCTCGGCCTGAGACCACTGATCGTCCACTCCTGAACAACGCTGCCGTTGACAATCTCTGCGGCACTACCGAAGTGATGAATCGTCGAATCCTCAGCACTAGCGACCGGGGCCACCGCCACGCCGACAACAGCGCCGCCAGCCAGCGCGACCAAAACTTTCCCGAAGGGCGTCATCACAATTCAACTTTCGCTCGCAGCCAACTCCTGCCCACAGACGGCCTCCGCCTGCCGCCGAGCGCTGTCCACTCGGCGGCATCATCATCACCGGACCCACACCGCCACGGTTACGACACGCCGCCATCAATTGACCGCTGCAGGTCGGGTGGCCTCAGCGCCCCTCGACGCCCGCCGTCGGAACACACGACCGCCCACGCGCCGGCCCGTAGGTCACATCACCGCACTGCTGGCACGCCCACGTAGTGTGCCGAACCCCGCACAAGCACGCCGTCGTGCCAACGAGCACCTGGCTGCCACCAAGCCGGTGGCCCTGCGCGCATTGTCTCGGAGCAACCAGCACCCACCTGCCTCCGCGCCGCTCAAGATCACCAACGCTCGACGAAGCCGACAGCAAACGCGCTCCTTCCCCAGCCAGATTCGTTACCGCCAATCGTAGGCGCGCCTCGCTGCGCGGCGGTCCTGGCGTCCCTGCCTCCCCAGACGTTTGCACAAAGCCGATTGTGGCGCTATCAACTCGCCGCGGCCGCAGGCACCCTCGCCATCGGGGCACCCATCCCCCGCTGCACCGGCGAGAAAGTGGTGCTTCACCTCATCTTGCGCAACGCCGCCATCGCCGCCGGCTGCCCGACCGATCGGATTCACGACTGGCCCGAGGATCCGACCAGTGGCGGCGATGGCCGGGGCGACCTCCTGGACACTTCTTGGCATCATCAACGGTTGCCGCGCTATAGTGGCGATTGAGCTGGTGCATTGCGGTGTCATCAGAAGTGGACCCCAGGAGTTCCTGCCGGAAGACAGGGCCTGGGGTTCCGCGTTTTTTCAGGGCTGGATTTCGAGCATAGTCACTCTGGATTGGATCAGTGCGTAATTTCCGGGGGCGCCACAGCGGAGCTGGGTGACAGCCCCGCAGCATGAATCCGCGACCCAGAGTATCGGCTCGGCAGGGCCGCCGACGTGGTCAAGGTGTAGCCGGCCGCCGAGCGCATGCTTTCGGCGCAGGTTGTCGAGAGTCTGGTGGTCTTTTTTGTCGTCTTTGCGGCCGCGCGATTCGATGATCGCTTGTTCGACGCCCATGGCGACCAGTTCAGGCAGTAGGCGTTCCATGCACAGTCGGCGCTGCCGCTCGGGATGGTCAGTGATGGTGGCCTCGGAGCGCACCACGACTAGGTGCTCGACGTCGAGGTCGGCGATTCTGGTTGCGATTGCGTGCTGTCGTTTGGCGTCTGTTGACCGTCTCTGCTCATGACGACCACGGGGATTGGATTCGTCATCGGCGGTGACGACCGGGGGTTGGTCTTGCGGGGTTCATCGGCACCGTCAGCGCGACGACGAACGTGGCCGCCGCTGCTCGAAGCTGTTGGCCGGGGTCGTGGTGGGCGACACGGTGACGGCGACCTGGTGGTCGTCAACGACAGTGACGGCGGCCGGGCGAGACCGGTTGAGACCAACACGAATTGAGCACTCCCGCCGATCGGTGTGGTAGGCAACCCTGGTGATCGATGACGACAACCCGGCTATGCTGTGATCGTTGCCCGCACCGCGGAGCTGGCCGAGGAGTACCTCGACGCCGACACGATGATCTGCTCCCAGTGTCGCGGCCGGCTGATCCGGTGGGGATACGGCCGAACGCGCACGATCCGCTCCCACGGGCGCACCACGGTCACGGTGCGCCCGCGCCGGGTGCGCTGCACCGACTGTCACAACACCCATATCGTCTTGCCAGCCGCGTTCACGGCGCGGCGCGCCGACACCACGGCAGTCATCGGAGAAGCCCTGTCGCACAAGGCGAATGGGATCGGATACAGGCGTATCGCAGAGTTACTGGACCGCCCCGCTGCTACGGTGCGGCGCTGGCTGGCCCGGGCAACCCCGCATCATCTGCGCTGGATGTGGCAACAAGGCGTGTCTCGGCTGATCATGGTCAACCGCAAGGCGTACAGCGGGCTGGCGTTCAGCGCTGACGGCGTTCGTAACGCCCTGCTGGCGCTGTGCGCGGCCGCGTACTGGGACCGCCACCGGTTCGGCTTCCCGGAGTCGCCATGGACACTGATCGGCATCTACACCCGCGGCAGGCTCCTGGCACCGCCCCGCTGAACCAGCCACGTCACGACCCCGCTGTCCGCGCCCCGACCGGCGGCGGTAATCCACCGATGCCCGGCGCCCCTCGGGCCGTTTCTCGTCACCACCGGTGACGAGCCACTGACATCACCATGCCCACGATCCCGTCACCACGCCGATCACCCCGTCACCATGACGACCAACCGCCGAAAACACGTCGTCAAAATCAATGACGCTGTCATCGTCATCCTCAGCGACGGCGAACACGCGTCTTCGTTGCGCCAATGCAGCTTGCGATGACCGGATTCTTGGGCGCAAGCCTCGGACTTTAGCCTCGATCCACTGATGAATTGGCTGGTCAGTGAGTGTCGGAACGAGGAAAGTGCCCCTTGAGCTGGGATGATTGGTGTTCTCTAGGCATCAATCAGACCGGTTCAGAAAGGCACTTCCAGTGCAAGTGTCCCATAGGTTCGCCGTGTCCTCGGCAGTGTTCGACGATGCCCATCTCGTGTCGTGCGCTGGGCTTGTGCCGGTGATGACCTTGGCGGAGCAGTGCGGACTGACGGCGCTGCTGGAACGCAAGGTTCGGTTCACCTGCGAGCGGATCAAATCTGGTGCGGCCAATCCGTCACCCAAGCTGAGCACGCTGATCGCCGGGATGTGCGCCGGTGCAGACAGCATCGATGACCTCGACATCGTGCGCTGCGGCGGGATGAAAACGCTCTTCGACAGTGTGTATGCGCCATCCACGATCGGAACTTTGCTGCGGGAGTTCACCTTCGGTCACGCTCGCCAACTCGATGGTGTGCTGGGAGAACACCTGGGCGCACTCTGCGAGCGAGTGCCACTGCTGCCCGGTGCTCACGAACGGGCATACATCGACATCGACTCGCTGCTGCGCCCGGTCTATGGTCACGCCAAACAGGGCGCTTCCTACGGACACACCAAGATCGCCGGGAAACAGATCTTGCGCAAAGGTCTCTCACCGTTGGTGACCACCCTGAGCACCGACCACGGCGCTCCGGTGATCACCGGAGCCCGACTGCGGGCCGGAAAGACCAACTCTGGCAAGGGCGCAGCGAGCATGATCGCTGCGGCCGTGGCGACCGCCCGCGGGGCCGGAGTCAGTGGCCAGATCCTGGTCCGCGGCGACTCCGCCTACGGCACCAGCACCGTGGCCGCGGCCGCCCGCCGCGCCGGAGCCCGGTTCTCGCTGGTGCTGAACAAAACAACAACCGTGGCTGCGGCGATCGAGTCGATCCCCGAGAACGCCTGGACCCCCGTGTCCTACCCGGGTGCGGTCCGCGACCCCGACACCGGTGTCTGGATCTCCGATGCCGAAGTCGCCGAAATCGGCTACACCGCCTTCAGTTCCACCGAAACCCCGATCACCGCCCGCCTGATCGTGCGCCGCGTCAAAGACGCCCGCTACCCCGACGCGTTGTTCCCGGTGTGGCGGTATCACCCGTTCTTCACCGACTCCGACGAACCCATCGATGCCGCTGATATCACTCACCGCCGCCACGCGATCATCGAGACCGTGTTCTCAGATCTGATCGACGGACCCCTGGCCCACATGCCCTCAGGACACTTCGCCGCGAACTCAGCATGGATCCTGTGCGCGGCTATCGCCCACAACCTGCTGCGCGCCGCCGGCGTACTCGCCGGAGGAACCCACGCGGTGGCCCGCGGGGCCACCTTGCGCCGCACAATCGTCAACGTCGCGGCCCGGCTGGCCCGGCCCCAACGCCGACCGATCTTGCACCTACCAACACATTGGCCGTGGACAGACCAGTGGCTGGCACTGTGGCGCAACACCATCGGCTACAGCCCACCAGCAGCCACCCCCGCCTGACCACCGCCGAGAGGCCCGACCAGAAAACCACAGGAAAAGCTGGACAGACCAGCGACTACCTCGTGCTCACACCCCTGCAGACCGAAAAACAGCCACAACAGACACATCAACCACTTCAGTCCACGGATCGAGGTTTAGTCCGGGGCGAGCCCGTCCTGTTTGTCGCCGGGCGTAGCCCGGCGGTCAGAGCGGTCGGGCTTGGCCGTCGATGTATTGCTTGATGATCGATAGTGGTGCGCCGCCGCAGGAGACGGCGAAATAGGACGGCGACCAGAGGTGCCCGCGCATTCGCGCACGGACACACGCGCCGGTGAATTCGCGGCGCACGGCGTACGCGGTGCGGCCTTTGAGGCGCTGGACCAGAGTCGAGATCGCCAGCGTGGGCGGGTAGGCGGCGATCAGGTGCACGTGGTCAGCTTCGCCATTGAACTCGACCAGATCGGCGCCGAGCTCGTCGCACACGCCGCGCATGGTGTGTTCGGTGAAGGTGAGCATGTCATCGGTGAACACCGCACGGCGGTATTTGGTCACGAACACCAGGTGGGCGTGCAGCAGCGACACCCTGTGTCGGGCGCAGCGATAGGCCGGTGTTGTCATAGGTGCGCCTTACAGTCGTGGGTATGCAGATGCGCTATCGGTACCGCATCGAACCGACACCCGGCCAGCAGGCGATGCTGGCGCGGGTGTTCGGCTGCTGCCGGGTGGTGTTCAACGACGCGCTGCGGATCCGGGATGAGGCGTATCGGGCCGGGGTGAAGCTGTCCGACAGCGAGATTCAGCGCCGGGTGATCACCGCCGCCAAGACGACCGAGGAACGGGGCTGGCTGGCTGAGGTGCCCAGTGTCGCGTTGGTGCAGTCGGTCAACGATTCCCGGCGGGCGTGGCGTAATTTCTTCGACTCGACCAGCGGGAAACGCAAGGGCCGCAGGGTGGGGCGCCCACGGTTCAAATCCCGCAAGGACCATCGCCAGTCGTTTCGGCTCACCCGCAACGGCTTCTCGATCCGCGACAACGGCCGGCTCTTTGTGGCCAAGGTCGGAGAGGTTGCGGTGCGCTGGTCGCGCGAGCTGCCGTCGACGCCCTCTTCGGTCACGATCATCCGGGAACCGGACGGGCACTTCTACGCCAGCTTCGTCGTCGACGTCGCGGCCGCACCGCTGCCGGTTGTCGACCGGGAGGCCGGCGTGGATGTCGGTGTCGCTCGGTTGGCCACGGTCGCGACCACCGACGGCCATCGGATCGATGTCGAGAATCCGAAGCATCTCGGGCACAAACTGCGTAAATTGCGTCGGTTGGAGCGGGAGAAGTCCCGCCGGCAGAAAGGATCAGCCAACAGGGCCAAGACGCGGCGCAAGGTCGCCATCGCGCACAACGAGGTTGCTCGTGCTCGGCGGGACTATCACCACAAGCAGGCTTTGGCGTTGGTTCGCGACAATCAAGTGATCCACGTCGAGGACCTCAACATCGCTGGGATGGTCCGCAATCGCCGGCTGGCACGTGCAATCAGTGATGCCGGGTGGGGCCAGTTCGTGCGGATCATCGGCGAGAAAGCCGACCACCACGGGCGCACCGTGCACACGGTGTCGCGGTGGTTGGCGTCGAGCAAAACCTGCTCCACCCCCGACTGTGATCATCGGCTCGACGATCTTCCGCTACAGATCCGCACGTGGACATGCCCGCAGTGCCAGGCGGTCCACGACCGCGACCACAACGCCGCCAAAGTCATTCTCGCTGCCGGGCGGGCAGAGAGACTAAACGCCTGTGGAGCCCATGTAAGACCGCAACCCGTTGCGGCAGTGGGCGATGAAACAGGAAGCACCCCAACAGCGGCGTGAGCCGCCAGCGGGAATCCCCGGACTTTCAGTCCGGGGAGCACGTCAACCTTTCCGATCAGCAAAGCGCGCATGGCCTCGCGAACTGACTCCACGTGCGCATGCTCGCAGATTGCAGCACTGAGGATGTAGGTGCCGGGGTCTGCCTGCTGGCTTGAGCCCGACTCATCAATCCAGGCCGCAAACGGCGTCACGCGGCGCTCCTCCGGAGGTAGCGATTGGCAGTGGCGGCAGTCCGCGCCGAATGATTCGATACCAGCCGGGCTGGCGTCCGCACGTCGAGCCACCGCCAGCCCGCGGTCCCTTTCCCACAGAGGCCGCGGCCGCCGTAATAGAGATTGACCCCGTCGATGTACATGCCTACTCACATGGGTGCCGACGCTAACGGTCCACCGTGCAGGGACGCCGGGATCACCGATCGTGGCGCACCCCTAATTTCGCCGCGCTGTGCGTTGAACATCCAAGGCCGGACGGGTCGACACCACGGCTTCACAGGCTTGAGCGCCAGATGACAATGCCGGCCAGCTCGGCGACGAGGGCGTGACCGATGTCGGCCAGACCGGCGGTGCTGCCGGTCTGATGGATCCCATAGGCGCACACCTGACGCGCTCGCCGGGGCCCGCCGCGCTACGTTTCCCATCATCGAAAGCGCCTCACTGCGCGGCCGGGCGCTTGGAGATCAAACACGTGGGCCAGATCCGGTGGATACCATCTCGGGATGGACGAGCTGACCGAGTTGGTGGGCGAGGTCGGCGAGGACCGACGCCCACGCATCGCGCAGGCTGCAAAAGCACTCGCTGAAGCCATCCGCGCCGAAGCTGACACTCTAGGCACCGCCGCGATCGCCTACGGCAATCAGAACGCCGTCCCGGTCCTGGCGTCTCTGCCCCCACAGACGTTTACGCAGAGCCGCTTCTGGCGCTACCAACTTGCCACGGCCGCGGACAACCTCGCCGCCGATACCGACACCATCGGGGCTCCCATCCCCCGCTGCACCGGCGAAGAGATGATGCTCCACCTCATCTTGCGCAACGCCGCCATCGCCTCCGGCTGCCCGCCCGATCGGATTCACGACTGGCCCGAGGATCCAACCAGTTGCGACGATGGCTGGGGCGACCTCTACGAATACCTCTTCGAAGATCACGACGTGCTGATGCTCTACGAAGCCGCCAGCCACGACATGAACGGTCTCGGTGCTCTCAACATGGAACCCGGACAATGGTTCTCTGAGTTCATCCCCGCTGTACCAGTCCCCGACCGACCCGCCTCAGCCACCCCAGGCCACAAGGCCGGTGGCACCCACGACTGAGCTGGCGCCGAAATCGAGATCGGCGTCATCGCTAAGGAGCGCACACCGATCCGACCCAGGTCGGGTCTTAGCTGATCTTGAAGCAGCGCGTTGCGTCCCAGGATTCCTGCCCGAGCGGATTCTCCCTCATTGAAGGCACCACGCGAAGCGCCGATCCGGGCGAGCCAAGGGCGTAGTCGGACGGAACTTCGTGGTTGCGCTCCCAGTTGATCCGGTCAATGGCGGCCAATGCACGTTGCCGCGCGGCAGCGCGCTCCGCCGCGGAGTCGTAGCAGTGGACTCCGGCGCTGAGTAGCTGGTCTAGGGTGGCGTCCCGGTCGGTCGGCGCTGCTTCAGAGTCGGGCCAGATCGAGGTGACTAAGACCAGGATTAGGGCGAGCGCAGCAGTCCCGGCGATCGCCCAAGTGAGTTGCGTGGAGTCCCGATCCAGCCCCTCGATTCTCGTCTCCGCTGCGTGCAGTCGATCCTCAACGCTCAACTGTTCCTCTGCCACTTCCCCAGACTCGGTGCTCATACCTGGGACTCTATGGGGCCCAGGTCAAATGCGAGGCGGCACACCGAGCGAAAGTTCAGCGCTTCTACGAATCTCCGACAATGCGCGATCAACGGCTGCAGATTTGCTGACTGCTCCGCTGCTGACACGGCCGACTGCCGGCAACACTTCTGCGTCGACCTCCTCTGTGCACGCCTCAACGGCGTCACAAATCCCGTCGTCCCGTTCGAACGTAGGCATTGCTATACCACCAGTGATCGTCGATTCGTAGCATTGGCTGTGCCCCCCTTCATTTTCCTAGTCGTTGCAGTTATCGTGGCATATGAGGTTGTGGCATTCGTTGTGGGCTCGCGTCTCGCCATGCAACGCGGCACTCTGGTTGAAAACACAGTGTTCAAACTAGCTTTTTTACAAGCACAACACTCTGCGCTGCCCCACTGCCGGGAACCCTGTTCGTTGTGGTGCCCGTTGCGCATGTTTTCGACATAGAGGGCAGCGGCTCACCGGCGCAAGAACGTGGCCCTGCCCCCAGTCCGTATCGCCTGTTTGCAGTTAGCCAGACACAATGGCCCAACCGTCATGAGCCTTCGCCACCCGACGCTTCCACCACTTCGGCACCTGAACACAGCCTGCGTCCCACGTTCCGCCCTCCCAACCACCTGACCATGTTCGCTCCCCAGCGCGAACTGAGGTCGTAGCAAGCCGCAGCAATAGCCGAACCACGCCCCGATTGTCAGCGACGGACGGCGTAGCGGCCATTACGAATCAGCGGCGCTCCAGAGGGACTGAGGAATGAACGTTTGAGATCAGCAACAGGCCAGCCGAGAAGGTGTGACAGCGGCACCAAGGCCAGCAGACTCAGCACAGGATCCGGCGCCGCAGCAACCGGTCGACCGTCACTCTGAGTGAGAGTGCGGTAGCCGCGCACCATCTCACTGAGCCGGTAACCAGCCGCGAGATCCGCCGCGGTGTAGCGAAGTTCGAGAAACGGAAGATCCAAGTCTTCACGAATGTCGTCTGCAAACAAGCCGACCAAGTACTGCCCCAACACGGCGACCTCAGCAACGAACAACAGCAACTGTTCAGCGTCGCCGTCAAAACTCTGCGTCAGTTCAAAGCGGTCTGACCCGCGCCGGCGAACGAAATAGCGCGTGGGTGCGCCGACCTCGGAACGGAACTGCAGATCACCATTTTCGGCGCTCACGGGGACATAGCGCGCAACGCGCGACCAGCCCAGGACGTCAGCACTCAGCATCGGCGAGCCTCAGCGGCCGTCAGCGTTGGCGGATGATTTCGATGTTGGCGGTGAGTCCGTCGGCAGTGGTGGTGACTTGACCGATGCTGTATCCACCGGCGGAGAACATGCCGTTGAGACGTTTGCGACGAATGTTGATTTCGGCGGCAAGGTCTTTGGGGCGCGTGACGGTGACGGTTTCCCATCGGACGTGTTCGAAGCGGCCACCGGTGGCGGTTGTCGTCGGTGGTGCGGCAGCTGGCGGCGTTGAGGGCGTGAAGAACTTGTAAGCGATGACCGCGAGGATCGCGAGGACGACGAGAGCTTCCATGGGGCATGTGCTTTCTAGTTTGGTGCGCAGCCGCAGACTTGGAGGTTGAGAGTTTCGAGGAGCGGCGCGATCCAGAAGAACTCTGTGGTCTCGTCTCCGGAGTCAACGCTTGAAGTCAGGCCAATGATATCGACGGTTCCGTCGTTGTTCTTGCGGTAGAGGGCTGATCCAGAATCACCTTCGATCGCGCGTACCTTCGCGGTGATCGTGTACTTCGACGCGACTTGGATGGGGCCGCAGGTCTCGCCTGTGCGCATGCCGTACTTGCAGACCTCGGTGCCGTATGGGAGGTCGGCGCGGTCGGTGACGACGCCGCGCACCGGGTAGACGGCGGCGATCTTGAACGACGAGATCGGTGTGCGGTCCTGGATCTCGATCACTCCGGCATCGGTGTAGAGCGGCAGCTCGTCTCCCCGTCCGACAGTGTCGCCATCCGTGTCGCGGGAGGCGATGTAGGTGCCCAGCGGGCGAGCGACGTCGGGGCTGTTCGCCTCGGTGTAAAGCACGGTCTGTCCTTTGGTGTCGCTGTGGTCGCAGTGGCCGGCTGTCAGTGCGTAGAGCCGGTGGGTGTCCGGGTCACCGGCGATGACCCCCAACGTGCACGCGTAGTAATCGTCTTCACCGATCTGGGCGATGGTGGCGCCGGGTGCGATGCCTCCGGGGAATGACGTCCATTCCGAGTCTTGGGCACCCGCGGTCGCCGGCGGGGGTGCGATCACCGCCGCGACGAAGATCGCCGCGGCTCCGAGGACTGCTCTACCACTTCTCATCGTCTCGGGGTTCCCCTGGGTACTGCGCCGGCGCGAAGCCAATCGGGCGCGGCGGTGGCGGTGGCGGCACGTTCATCAGCACTGGCGCGGCGGCCGGAATATCGGGCAGTACGGGCGATTCCGGATCATCGCTACTCGCCGCGCGGGCATGGCGCTCATCGGGCAGTAGCTCGGCCAGCGCGGCGCTGCTGTCGACGTATTCTTCGGCGATCGGGTCATCGTCGCGCAGGATGTGCGACACAAACGCCTTGTCCCGGGCTTCCTCGCCGGTGAGGATCCGCTCGGAAGCGCGGTCGCGTTTGGGCTGTGGCATGGCGGTGCGCGCGCCGGCTCCATTGCCGCCCATGCCGCCACCCAGGGGCATGCCGCCCATGCCGCCCATCATTCCGGTCGGCGCGGAGGGCCCCATTTTCAGAGGCGCTGCGCCTGATGACGGTGATGTCGACGCGGTGCGTCCTGAGATCTGGGCGGGGTCGACGCGGCCGCCCGTGACGCTGGGGTTGCCGGCAGTGCCCACCGGGGCGGCTACCAGGCCGCCGCCGGCCAGCGATGTTCCGTCAGTGCGTTCGTCGCGTCGCCGCGGCGGCTGCGGCGACGTTCCTGCGAGGGAGCCGCCACCGGGGCTGAATGCGGCTGGCGCCATGGCCGGTCCCCCGCCGCCGGCGGCTGCGGGGCCCGCAACCGGTGCTTGCGGGGCCATCGCGGCGGGCTGCATTGGGGCACCTGCCATCGGGCCCTGGCCGGCGGCCGGCGCGGTGGCCGGCGCTGCGGGGGCGTCGGCGGACGTGCGGGTGCGCGGCGGCAGCCCATCAGCACCGGCACGGGCCTCCGGCTCCGGGCGCTCATCGTCAGTGATACCACTCCGACCGCCACCGACACCTACCGGCGTTTTCTCCAGGGGGACGATTTCGGGCACTGACTTGTATGCGGCTGACGACCGCTCCAACGCCGACTGCACCTCCGGGTCCGCCGCAGTCCCCACCCGAATCGGTGGCGCCGCATCCTTCGCCGCTTCCCCGATCGTGCGCAGGCCATCAGCCATCTTCAACATCCGGCCGCGCAGCTTGTTGATCCGCTCCTCTGCCTGCACGATCGTTGCCCCCGACCCGACGTCGGACGGGAACTCGATCAGCTCGGTGTCATGCTCCAACTGCGCAGCCAGATCAATGCAGAACTGGTGCTTTTCGTCATTGATCAGGGCGTCACCGTCGTAGCGGACCGCGCCCGGGCCGCCGCGCGCCAGCGAGCCCAGAACGTTGTCGTAATTGGTGGCCATGATCACCCCTACCTGCTGGAAGTTCCTTTGCTTGACGAGTCTATGTGTCGGCTTGGACACCAGCTTTTGCCAGCCGAGGAGCGCTTCAGGCCTCGTTTTGCCAGTCGAGCCAGGTGTTGGGGTGGCGGTCGAGGATCTTGGTGGCGAGCGCGAGGTACCAGCTGTGCTGTTTCGTTGCCGGGAGCTATGTCGCCATCATCGAGTAGCGTCCGCGCCATGGACGATCCCGACATCGCAGCAAAGGCCGTCACGCTGTTGTGCCTCATTGTTTTCGGCGGCTTCGCCGCCTGGTGGACCGGAACATGGCTACGAGATCTGTGGCGTGCGGCCCGATTCGACACCAAGGCGCTGTACTCCGAGTTTGACCGGCTGATCAACGCCACCAACGAGGACAATGAGCTCCGCATCGACCTTCTCAATCTCGGGTTCACCGAGGATGACCTGCAAATCCACCACATGGTGGTCGGCCATCGCGGGGTCTACACGATTCCCCGTGGGTACTTCGTTGAACAGGTCAGGCAGGCCGCGCATTTGCATAGCCGCATCCTGCTCGGGCTTGGCGGTCAGCGACATTCGGGTCAAACCCAACTGACCAATTGAAGCAACTTCGCACTTAACTCCAGAGCCCTCTGTCTAGCCAACAAGACGGAGCACTATGACCTTCACGTTTTTGTGCACGACCGCGTAGACGATGAGTCCGGCTCCCCCGCCGAATTCGGTGGTCCACTGGTCGCTGGCCTTGTCGTAGTCGCCGTATCTTTCGGGGTCGTCGAGCAGCAGGTCGAGCTTGAGGTCGATCTGACGCTGAACAGATTCGGGGAAGGCTTCGTACTGTGCCCGCGCGATCTCCAACCACATCGGCGAATACCTCGCCATCAGTGCCGTTTCCAGCCCGCGTCGGTGCGTGTCAATAGGCCGGCGGTGTCACCTGCAGCAGCGCGGGCTACCGCGTCGCGTTCAGCGTCGGTAGGAGGGTGCAGCCGTAGATGGGCGCGACCCCACCACTTGGTGATGACGGCTTCGACGCGGCGGAGGTCGAGGTCGTCATCGGCTTCTGCCAGGGCGATGCGGAATTCGGCTTCGAACTCCACTAAATCTTCGGGGGCGTGTTCCGCTAGGACGGCGCGGATCGCCGGGCCCGTTCTCTCTAGACCGACAGTCACGGCTTCGAGTGTGGCACAGATGCCGACGCATGCGTGGGCGACACAGTGCCCGTTCTGGGGCTGCCAATATGTTTGCTGCCGGATCGGGTGATCCAGTTCGTCGCAACGGTTGTGGGATAGTTCGTCGTGGTTTGCATGGTATTAGGTGTGGCATTGCCTGTGGTGCGTTTCATAGCGCTATTGACGGTCAGCTGCGGCACACGATTGAGGACACGATACCCAGTGTTCTGGCTACTTTTCTGACATGTCGACTATCTCGCCCCACTGTCCGCTGAGCGGCCGGGTTCGTTGCGCAGTTCGTTGCGGCATCGAAGGCGGAGGCCGCCTTGGGTGCGGAGCCACGGTCCACGCCGGTGCCTGGTTTGCCATCTTTCCGGCATTGACTTAGCTGGGCATTGGCGCGAGAACCTCGGTGACCGCATAGCGGCCCAATCGCGCGGGCCTCGTGTTACTGCGGGGGCTGGATGATTCGGATCTGCCTGCGGGCGGGGATCTGGGCGATGGTCAGTCCGGCTTGCTGGCATGCTTCGATTCCGGTGATCGGGTGTTGATCGTCCGGCCAATCATGTTGGCCGGCTTCGCCGAAGAGTGCTACCGCATTCGGCCGGGGGCTGGTGGTGAAGCGGGTTTGGTAGCGCAGGCCGGCGAAGTGGTGGTCGTGGAATGCGGCGGCCCATGCTTGCGGTGCGGCGTAGCTGGCGCAGGTCCCGAGCTCTCTGGTGACACCGTGTGTGGCGGCGTCGTCGTGGCAGACGTTGGCAAGCCATCGGCCCTTGGGGACCTGCAGTCGCGAAACCTGAGTGTTCTGGGCCGCTTTCCAGGTGACGACGCCTTGCTCGACGAGGTCGTGTCCGAACCGTTCTCGTAGAGCGGTGGTGATGTCGGTGGCGAGGTAGCAGGTTCCGGAGGGGCCGACCAGATCGAACCGTCCGGAGAGATCTGAGGAGAACCACCACGGTGACATCCCGGCGCGGTGCGCGCGGGTGAGGGCGAAGCTGGGGCGTAGTCGCCATCTGGGAAAGCCGGTGAGGTCGGGCGGCGGATTCCCGATCGCGGGTTCTTGCCGTGGTCGGATCACCGTTTCCAGCTTTCGGCGGTGTCGCGGGCCATGTCGAGGACTCGTTGCGGATCGCGGCCGTTGCGGAGCCAGCTGCTCGGCCGGTGATCGTCGAGAAGTTCCGAGGGGGCTTGCAGCCATAGCGCGGTCATCCACGGGTCGTCGTCCGCTTCGCGCAGGATGGTGAGGACTTCTGTGAGTGCGGGCAGGGCGGTGCCGTTGGGTAGGAATTGCCAGGCCGGGTAGACGGTTCCGCCGTCGGCGAGTGGGCAGGCCAGGATGGCGTGCTTGGCGGCTTTCTGGTGGAGGGCTTGGCGTGTGATTCCGAGCCAGCGGGTGAGTCCGGCGGTGTCGTAGAACGGGCCTGCGATCTCGTCGAAGACGTGGCTGTGAGGCAGCGCGGAGACCATGGCTTCGGCGAGGTCCTCGGGATCGCCGAATGTTGTTGCCAGGTCGACATCAGCTGCGCTGGCCCTGGCCAGGTGAGCGTGCAGCCTGGCATTGACTGCTCGCATCACTCGGCGTTCGTAGGACGCGATGTCAGTCATGTCTGCTCCTCTCCCCGTGGCTATGCTCAACGTACAATTGACGTCAAGCTCGTCAAGCATTTTTCGTCAAGTACGTCAATCTTACTTGAGCGCCGGCAGGGGTCTCGCGGCAAGCTCGGCGGCAGACAGGTCAGAGTTGCCAGGAGGCTGCAGCGTCAGGGTTCCGTTGCGGTTACTGTGGCGAGGTTCGTGCTACCTAGCGTTGTGCATGTCGTGGCGTGCTTCGTAGCAGAAGTCGTTGTGCGTCTCTCACTTGTGGCGCGAAGTTCGACATAAGCCATAGATGCACTGGATAAGCTAGGTTTCTAGGATTGCCTCCAGGCTTCGCATCATCGCGCCCCACGGCTTCGTTCGTTGCGGTGTTCGTTTCGCAGCTCACATCCTCTGATTGTGTGCGTTGGACGGTCGTTCACATCGGATATGGCCGCTTGCACTTTGGGTATGAGAGGTTAGCTGTGAAGGTCCGGCTTGAGGGCTCCACGGACTGCCGCCGCGAACCTTAGCTTGGCAGCGCAGACTCGCTGACAGCCAGTTATTTGAGACCTTGGGCCGGAATCCACCAGCCTGCGGTGGTATCGGCACCAGCTCCTGGACACCCCCAGCAGCAGCAGGGTAGGTGCGCTGGGACGTCGAAGGTGGCCGGCTCCTCCGCAGACGCGAAAACCGCCCTCAGCCGCATGGGCTGAAGGCGGTCTCGCTGCCCGTTAGTTACTACGCAGCTGCGCCGGTCGACTTGTTCTTTCCGCCGCCCTCGTTGCCGCCGCTTGTGCTCGACGTCGAGGTCTGCCCGCGGTCCTTCTTGCCGGTGACCTTGTCGACGCCGTTGCGGATGTCCTTGCCGAGTCGATCGACGCGCTTCTGGACGTTCTTCCCAGCTTCCTGCGCTGCTCCGCCGATGTCACCCTTGGAGAGCTTGTCGGTGACGGCCTTGGTCTCGGCGGCCCGCTTGTCGAGGCTGCGTTGCGTCTTGGCGACCCGCTCATCGGCGGCGTCACGCAACGCCTCGCGCTGCTTCTTCAGCGACGTCGCTACCGACTTGGCGTCCTTGGCGATGCCCTCGTCCTTGAGCAGGTCGACATCCGGAGCCAGATCGGACAGCGATGGCGCGGCCGGCGGCTCCTGCTCGGTGACATCATCGGCCGCGTCGAGCTGTTCGGCCTGCTTCTCGGTGACCTGCTTCTCGACGACAGGGGCCTCGGTCGTTGACATCAGTCGGGCCTGAGTGCCCGATGTGGTGACCGGCGCCGGGTTGGGTGCCGGGTCGAGTTTGTCGACCTGCATCGCGTCGTCGATGGCGCCCTCGGCCTGCGCGTTGAGCTGGTCGGCGATGTCGAGCATCGGCTTGAGGGCGTCGCGCAGCGCGGTGAAGCCCTCGTTGGCCAGATCCTGTCCGGCGTCGAGTGCCTCGTTGATGAACTGCGAGACGGCCATGAAGACGGCGTTCTGGATGATCGCCTTGGCCGCATCGTTGAACCCGGCCTGGCCGACGATGCTCGGTGTCCACGCGACCGGGTTGAGCAGGTTCTCCTGGATCCCGTCGAGCAGGGTGTTGCTGATCGTCCAGCCCGCGTCGAACTGCTGGCTCGGGGTCAGTGCCGAACGCCAGATCAGCGCCTGGTCGCCCGCCATGTCGAAGCCCCGCTCAAGGGTGACGGGGTCAACGTCCTGGTATCCGGCGTTGATCGCCATCCGCAGCGCGTCTTCGATCGAATTGTGGAACGGCTGCGGCACATTCACCCCGGCGAGCCCGAGCAGGCGCGGCAACAGGTCCAGTGGCTCGAGGATCGGCAGGTTGCCGGAGTCGTAGGTGACGAAGTAGGACTGTCCCTCGGGGAGTCGAAGTTCGTCGGAGATCAGGTTGAGGGCGCCGGCGAGAAGATCGCCGACGATGGGCACATCATCGATGACGTTCACCAGCTGTGCCCACTGGGGTACGGCATCCAACCCTTGCCCGCCCGTCGGGTCGAGCATCACGATCCCACCGTTGGTGACTGCGGCGAGCAGTATCGGAATCTGGTTGCCCGGCTTCAAGACGCCGAGCGGATCGATGTTGGTGTTCGCGAGGTTGAGGCCGTCCGGGATCAGGTAGGTGATGAGGAAGCCACCGGCCGCAGCGTTGGCCCACGCCAAAGGATTCAACGTGGTGGGGGCGTCCGACCAGATGTTGTAGGCCGCGGTGATGTCGAGCACCGAGGTGTTGAGAATCTTGGTGATCTGGCCGTTGGAGTCCTCGTTCGTGTAGCTACCGCCGGCCGGGGTGGAGAGGTTGAGCCCGAACAGATTCGTGAACGGGGTGAACAACGCCGCCAGCCCACCGCCCGGCCGACTCGGGTTGTTGACGAAGATCAGCCACTGCCCGGTGACGCCCTCGCCCCAGTCCGGGTTGTTCTCGGTGACCGCCTTGATCATGTCCCGGTAGGCCAACGACGTGGTGATGCCGCCGAATCCCTCCGACAGGATGATCGCTCGGCGCTGGTTCAAGAGCGGAGTGACCCCGACGATCGCCTGCAGCGTCTCGTCGACGGTGGTGTTCCATTCCACGTCCGCGCCCGGGAAAATACCGTTGATCAGGCCAGGCAGCAGCGAAAGTGGCGTGAGCCCGAGTGGCCTATCCAGGACACCTAGATTGAGAAAATCGACGGCCTCGATGACCTCGCGAGCAATGCCCAGAATCAGATCACCGCTGTACTCCAAACCATTGACGGAGTCATACACGTCACCGGGCAGCGGACCCGGGGCGCCGGTCTCCACCGCCAACCCGAGGAGATCAAACACCCCCTGCACTGCCTGTTGCGCTTCCTCACCCAGGACCCCGGCCAGCGCGAGGACCGCTTTCTCCGGCGTGAGCCCGAGAGCGTTGGCGACCCAGAAGATCGGTCCGACACCGTAGAACCCCGCGACGGCGGTCAGGTCGACGTCGGCGTTGACGACCTGCGCGGCGGCGATCTCCTGATCGGGGCGCGCGTGGATCGTCGGCGAAGTAACCCCGAAGGTGAGCGCCGCGGTGGTGGCCATCGCTGCGGCGGTGACGGCGGCGGCTTTCGCTTTGCGGAGCTTGGGAGGGGTGGGAGGGGTGGGCTGTTCGTACATGGGCACTCCCAGAGGTCGGCTGCAACGTGATCTGAGTTACACGTCGCCGACACCGTAGCAGATGCCTCTCAGGTCAATCTCAGCTTTGCCAAAGCACTCACCGGCAACTGGCCATCAACCCGAGAACCCCCCCTCTGAACAGGCAACCAGACACTCGACCCGGTTTGCCGACAAGCCTGCTCGTCCTCGCTACCATCGAACTATGCAGTCCCCCAGCCCAGAGAAACCTAAGAGACTCTGCGCGAAATGCGACAAAACTGAGAGCTACAAGGGCCTCTGCTCGAAGCACTTCAGAGAAGCCAACGGCCTCAGCGGCGCGAGTCGACGCCAGCTCACCGAGGAAGAAGTTCGGGAGATCCGCCGCCTGGCCGCCGACGGTGTGAATCGGTGGGATCTCGCGTTCAAGTTCGGCGTGACGGCGGGCACCATCACCACGATCACGTCTCGCAGGTCATGGAAGCACGTCAACTAAGCACCCATTTCGTTTCTCGCTTGCTCGCCAAGCGCCTCGTTCAGCGCTCCCCTACTGATGCTGCGCTCGACCGCGACTGCGCGGGTGGCTAGCCCGGAGTGGTCGCCGGCCGCCGCAAGGTGCCGCCACACACAAAGCGGCGGCTTTGCCACCGGCAAGCATGGACATGCGGAAGGGGTTCTGCGGGCGGGGAAAGACCGCCGCGTTGAGTGCCTTGCCCCGGGGGAGCGCATCGACGCGGCGGGGCGGCAATTCGGGCAGTGTTGGCGGCCCGCCGGAAATCAGACACGTGAAAAGAAAAGGCCCCCCGAAGCCATATGGCCGCGGAGGGTACCTTCAGTTTTCGCAAGGTCCAAGCCCTCGCCTCTAATACCTAGACTAGCAAGGAGACGCCCCGTGCTTCAAGGTCCGAAGCTCACGGCCGTCACCGATCACATCACCAACGCCCGATTGACGCCGTACTTGCTCGCCACCAGCTCTGACCTGGGCGCTGCACTCAATCTGTACTCCTGGAACATCGAACTGGCCGGAGCGATGTATGAAGCACTTGGCGTTGCCGAAATATTCCTACGCAATGCCATCGACACGCAGTTGAGAAGCTGGAACGCGGGACAGCCGCACCACCCGACTCGTGGGATCACCTACAACCATGAATGGGTCAAAACCCCGGCCACACCGCTGTGGGGTGTACTCAATCCACGTAGGCGCGGAGCTCCCGGAAATCACTCAACTTACGGCGACGCATTGCGCCGCGCGGAGAAAGACCGCGATGCGCGCGCGCCGGGACACCGCCGCCACGGTCATGCGGTCGATCACGACGATGTCGTTGCGCACCTGACGTTTGGTACGTGGAACGTGCTGTTGCCCCGCAAGGACCCCTCCACCACTCCGGCTGGGTTGAAACCGGCTCCCCAGGCCCGCTTATGGAACGAGGCGCTACACCAAGCGTTTCCGCATCACCCCGACCCTGCGGTGGTGAAGTTCTGGGTCGAGCGGTTGCACAGCATCCGCAATCGGGTAGCGCACATGGAACCGTTGCTCGACATCGACGCCATGGGATACCACCGGACGGTGGCACGACTACTCAAAGCCATCGACCCCGCACTGACCGACTGGTATACCGCCAACAGTCGTGTACCAGGGGTGTGGCGACGACGACCAGCCCGCTGACTCGATTCTCGAGAAACGAGGCAGCGCACGCGACCAACGCTACGGTCGCATAGCACCAGGTCGCGGTGTCTCATTTGTAGTCTCACGCAGCAGATCCGCGATGTCAGATGCTCGTCACCCCGGCCGGTGCCACGCCTCGGTGCGTGGGTCGGCGGGACGCACCTTCTCGGCGAGTTCGCAGCGGCCTGTTTATCGCAGCAGGTGATGCAGTCGCACCTGCACTGAGGCGGGTTCTGTGTCGCCGGCCTCGGCCAGGCGGCGGGGATTCGATGCGGCTGGCATCTATGAGTTCGATAGGTCGAGCAGGCCGCGGACGTCGCAGCGGGTCCGTGGGTTAGGCATCGGAGTCGTCGACCACATCACCCTCACTGATGGGCTGCGGCGCGTCTCCCGCAAAGGAAGTCGATCGCGAATCGGCGGCTCGACTACCATGGTCGATGTAACGCCCCGGCGACTATTCAAGCTTCACGGCTTGGACTCCCGGGGCAACAGTCTTTTGGGGGCTGCGTGGATGCGGCTGCGGGCATCGATGGCCTTTCAGAGCGAGGCAGACCTTAGCTCGACAACCTGCCCTAACGGCTATAAGCTAACGTTAGTTTCCGTTAAGGAGGTGTGGGATGGTTTTGAATCTTGAACTTGATCAACTGCTGCACGACCGATTCGACATCGGCACCGCTGACTTTGTGGCAGCGCTAAAGGCGCTCCCGGCGTTGCGGCCGTGGGCTGCCTCCCTCACCGAGGAAGAGGCCCGGTTGCTCGATGACGCCGGTTTCGCCGAGGACCGCGAAGCGTTGCTCGCTGCCGGCGCCGAGATCGCCGGCCACGTCGCGCACCTTGCTGTCACTGCGTTCACCGCAGAAGAAGTCGCGACCGGGTTGGGCGTCAGCGCGTCGCGGGTGCGGCAGAAGAGGCTGGCCGGGGAGCTGTGGGCCATCCCTGATGGCCAGACGTGGGTGTTTCCGGTGTTGCAGTTCGAAACCGGCACCGACGGTGGTCCATCCCGTCAGATCCGTGGGCTCGACCAGGTGCTCAAAGCGTTGCCTGATGGCATGCATCCTGTTGCCGTGGCCGGGTTTCTGCGCTCCCCGCAGCCGGACCTCTATCTCGATCGTGCGCTGACCCCGGTGGAGTGGCTGCGCAGCGGCGGCGACGTCGCCCAGGCGGTCGCCGCGGCCGGCAACATCGTCTGGTACACCGTGTGAGCGTTCGCCTCCCAGGGCCGCCGCCCGTTGGTGAGCTTCGAACGCTCGGCATCCGTGATGTCGAGTACTGCCTCGTCTTGACTTCTGAGTTGTGGTGGCGCGTTCACCGCACGACTGGGACTCATGTGCTGGCGTGGAATGGCTTCCGTGAGCATGGCCCTCATTTGAGATTCGATCCCCATCCCCCACCGGCGCGCGAGCATCCAGGTGTTGGTGTCTGGTACGGCGCTTCGGCACCCACGCCGGCCCTGGCTGAAGCTTTCCAAACCACGCGCGCGATCGACCGCCATCACGGCGGCCCGTACCTGACAGGTCTGCGATTCACCCGGGAGCTGCGGCTGCTCGACTTGTCGATGGACAGCACGGGGGCCTGGCCCACCAGAGCTGGCGGCACCTTCGCGTTGTCGACGGGGCCCCACTCGATCACGCAGCGTTGGGCCCGGCGGATCTGTGAGGCATTCCCAGATCTGGACGGTTTGCGGTACAACAGTCGCTTCGCCGGCCAACCCTGCGTTGCGCTGTTCGCGCCAGCCAAGGCTGCCATGCCAGCTCGTCCTGTGTTGTCGCTGCCGCTGAGCCATCCAGGGCTTGCCCTGCGGGTAGGTGCCGCCGCACAGCGGCTCGGCTATCTGGTCCTCTGAGGGACCTTCGGCTGCTGACGCTGAGGTCCGGCAGCCTTGCAGGCAGGTGGACGCGCTGCGGTGATCGTGTCCCATGTGGGGGTTTGCGGCCGGGACGTGCGGTGCGTGTGTTGGTTTGTGATCGCGTGGGCTGCGGGCTCGCTTCGCCGACCATGTTCTCGGCTGTCGTGGTGGCACGGCGCGTCGTGGTTCGTGTGTTGCTGTCACTCGGTTCGGCGCTGGTTCGTCGCGTGGATCATTGCGGGACGGCTGCTGGTCTCTGTGGCGGCTATTGTGGCGGTCTTCGTTGTTGCATTCATTGCGCAGTCGGGCGTGCCTCCTGACGTCAAAGGCATGGCGATAAATATGCATGTCGGACTAGTTTTCGGGCACAGCCCAGCGATCAGCGCGGCACTGACGCTGGTGGGTGGTTTCGTGGCGAGTTTCGTTGCGCCCATGTTCTCGACCTGCTGGGCACCAGACGAGTCCGTCAGGCACCACTCCACTAGTTGCGTCAACAAGGGCATTGACATTTGCTGGGTTCTCCGGGGTTCCGAAGTACCTCCCGCGGACCTACCTGTGGGCTCGAACGCCGGTGCACACCGACAGCACAGCTGAGCTGGGCGTGACAGGTCGGTTGCCAACTGTTCGCCAGGACAGGTCGCATCGGGGAACTCTAGACACCCGTAGACAGAGATCCGGCCCGCTCCCAGCTGCCTGGTGCGGGCCGAACGATAGTTCCCGGTATACCCAGGCTGGGGGTCGTGTCGATTGCGCACCGCGCCACGCGCTGCGTCTGCGACAGGCTGTCGCGTTAGTTCTTTTTGCGATTCTTTCGCGTATGGTTGTGTCATGTCACCGATGCGCATGGGAAGTGCCACTCTTGTTCGGTGGTCGGCCAACGCTGGCGCACTGGTCGCGAACCAGACACCCGCCACCGCCCTTCGGTGTTTCGGTGCATACCGCCACGAGAGGACCTCGTCATGATCAGGACACTTGCAGTCACGTTCGCCGCCTCAGCGTCGATCGCCTTTTCGATGGCCGCGGCTGCGGCAGCCTCCCCCGCTGTTCAAGCCCAGGAGGACCAGCCTGGCTGGGACTGCCGCACGATGGGGAACCACGAGTGCGGTCCCGCCAACTCCCAGGGTGTCCCGGCCGGCCGCTACGAAGGTGGCGTGCTGGTGCAGGCGTGGGACACCGACCGATGAGGACGCAGAACCCGCACGGTGCGCTCACGTGGCGCACCATGGGCACCGATCCTTCGTGCGACGAGCTGCGCATCGAGGTCTCGTGGGGTGCGTGGCCCTACAGGATCGTCGCTTATGCCAACGACGCTCTGGTGGAGCGCTATGTACCCGATGCCCCGCGCCGGCACCACTTCATCGAGCGCGGCGATCGTGCGTTCGAGTCCATGCTGAGCGAAGCGAGAGCCATCGCCGAGCGCTGGGATGCCGAAGTTCAGGTCGGCGCCGCGCGTCAAGGGTTCCCTGTGTCTCGGTGAGCAGAAACGGCGGCCGCGGCGTTCAGCGCCGACTCGAAAGCGTGGCCGTGGCGATTCCGCCCGCCATCGGTGTTGAGCAACCGGGGTGGGGGCCGTTCAACGGTGGCGGTGGGTATGTGATGAGGAAGCCCTTGGTGGTGTTCCACCGGCGCGGGTTCGGTATCGGTGCGGCGGCCGTATGCCGTCCGGGCGGGGGCGCCGCTCAGGGTGATGCTGACACTCTCAATGGCGGTGGATTGTGAGCGTCTCGCGGCTGCTGGGGTACGCACGTGTTTCGCGTGGACACCCGGCGTCGGTGCAGCACGATGCGCTGCTTCTGGCTGGCGTTGAGGTGGACCTGGTGTACACCGACGAGCTCGACGGCATCGGCCGGGATTCGCGGTCTGCGATGGCGGCGTTGCTCGACGATGCCCGTGCCGGGGACATTCTTGTGGTGGTCGGCATGGATCGGCTGGGCCGCTCCCCCGCTGAGGTGCTGGAGACGCTCGTCGACGTTGGCGACAGGGGTTTGGCGTTGCGGTCGCTGCGCGAGGATCTCGACACCAGCACGGCGGTTGGCCATGTGGTTGTCGGCGTGTTGGCGTCCCTGGGCGTGCTGGAGCGGGAAGCGCGGCGGGAGCGACGGGCGGGCCCGGCACGTCGGCGGCGGGAGCGTGGTCAGCATGTAGGCCGGCCGCGGGCTCTGACGGCCGAGCAGCAGACCGAAGTTGCCCGCCGCTACGCCGATGGCGAGTCTGTCGCGAGCTTGGCCGAAGCGTTTGGCGTGAGTCGGGACACCGTGTACCGGGCTTTGGCGCGCGAGGACTGAGGCCCGGCGCGGGCTGCGATGGGCCTTGGGGCCGCTGCGATGCATGCGCGTTCGCGGCGCGTGGTGGCCCTGATGCTTGCGGCGGGTGCGGGTGTCGTCCGTTCACGCGGCGCCTTATTTGGCTGGACCTGTCGACGTGCGGCTCTCGGCGCGCGTAGTGACCTCGGAGAATGCGCTGGACGGCCCCCTGGCTGCTGAACGTGCGCAATGTAGGGGTTTGGGTGCTGATCGGGGGTCGAGTGCCTCTGCGGCCACGTTGGGGCCTTTTGCGGCCTTGCGGCATTTCGGGGCGTTCATGCCGTTTTGCATTTCTGCAGGTCAGCGGTCTGGACGCGGGTTGAGCGCACTCCCCTGCCTCGCGTTCGCCTGTCGGGTGTCCGCGTCTTGATTTGACCGGAAGCTGCCTCGTTTGCCCCTTGCGGTGCGCATCCGCGTAGTGCAGGGAAGCCGTTTGCTTGCAGCGACCTTGAGTAGGTAGGTCTGCGTTTCCCACAGGGGTGGGATCGAGGCTGTGGTGCTGGCGTTACGCCGAGTGCTCGCCATGCTGGGGCTTCGTGTTCTTGTGGTGGATGCAATCACTGCGTTCATGCCAGGTTCATTCTGCGCCCCCGGACAAGCGACCGGCACCTGGTGGTGAGCCGAACTCCGGCCGAGCGGCCAGCGCACCGACCGGCGACTGTGGCCCGGCGAGCGTGCCCTGTTGGCTGCGACCTATCCCAAGGGTTGGCGCGCAGTTTGGCGGGCGGCGATGGGCCGCAAACGGCCCCTGCGCGCCCTGCAATAGGGAGGGGCGTTTCGCTAGGGGTGATAGCAGATTCGCCGACCACTGGGCACACCCCACATCTACGACGATCGTCCCTGCCATGTCGTCATACTCAGCGCCCGGCGGAGTAGCCAATCAGTAGTCATGCACAGTTGCGCACCGAATCGCTGGTCTCCAGTTATCCTGGACAGGTGCGCCACTCCCCCGCATGGAGGGCACTGGCGGACGACGGGACTTGTGTACGTGATTGGAGAGCTATGGCCGGTGTTTCTGCTGGTAGATGCATTGCATCGCGCTCTCTGTCGCGCTTGTCTGTCGCTTCATACTGCGCTCTTAGTCGCGCATCATTGCGCGCGTTTACGACGCGGTGTATCGCGCGGGTCTATGCGCTCTCATATGCGCTGTGTATCCCGCTTTGGTTAGCGCCCTTGTCCACGCTGTTACTGACGCGCATGCACCGCGCTTCACTCCGCCTGCACGAACGCGTCTATGTCTGCCCGTTTATCCGCGTTGCATCCCGCTGGCTCCCCCGCGTTGCTGTCGCGGCTCTTGCCGCGTTGCATCACGCGGCTCTAACGCGTCCTGCTGCGCGTTGGCATCCGCGTTTTTCTCCGCGCCTTAGTCCGCGTTTTCCGTCGCGTAGTCATGCGCGTGGTAACCGCCCAGCCACACGCGTTCTACTCCGCGTAGATAACGCGCGTCTTGCCGCGTTTCACCCCGCCCTGGCATGGGCGCTTATTCGCGCTGAGTGACGGGCGTTATAGAGGCGTTACGTGTCGCGTAGTGCCGCGCGCGTGTTTCCGCGCTAGTATCAGCGTCAATCACGCGTGATCATCCGCTCGTCGCTCAGCGACATATCGCGCGCGATACACCGCTACACATGTCGCGGGTTATTGGGCGTAACGCCTTGGGAGGGCAAGGAAATGATGACCGAGACAACCGCACCAACTCATCCGCTGGCCGCAGTGGTACCGACGCCGTGGCAGGTGATCGCACTGGCCAACGGCAAGGGGGGAGTGGGCAAGACCAGCATCACCGCCAACCTGGCGGGGCTCTACGGCCAGGGCGGATTCAAGGTGCTCTTGGTGGAGTTGGACCCGCAGGGCAACCTGGCTCGCGATTTCGGCTTGCCGGTCGCCGAGTACGAGTCCATCAATGACCTCATCGACTCCAACGGCTCTCAGCACGCCGCAGCTCTCATGCTGACCAACGACAGCGCACAACCGCCGCTCTATGAGAATGTTCGGCCCAACGTCGACTTGATCGCCGGTGGCGGCGAGCTGCAACGCATCTTCAACTACTTCGGCTCCAACCCGAGGGAGAGCCTGGCTGCAGCCATACGGCGCGAGATTCTTAGGCTCAATCGAGCCTATGACCTGGTGCTCATTGACGCGCCACCGATCGATCTGACGGCCCTTGAGGCAATTCTGCAGGTGGCCGGCACCGTGATCATTCCGGTGCGCGCTGACGACGCCAGCATCGACGGTCTGTCGACGATTGCCGGGCAGTTCGGGCCGGCGCAGCTTGAGAACCCTGCACTGCGACTTGGGGGAGTGGTCCGGTTCGGGCTGGGGAGCCGGTCCACGCGTGTCGCCGAACGGGTGCAGTCCACGATCGAGGAGATCTTGGGCGGTGTGGCGCCGATCTTCGATTCGATCGTGCGGCATTCAGACTCCGGCGGTTATGAGGCGCGGCGCCATGGGCTGCTTGCTCACGAGTTGGAGTCGGCCAGCAGTGAGGCCAAGGGGAAGAGGCTTGCTGCGTTGAAGACAGGGGCCAAGCTCAGTGGCGACGTTGTTGGGACAGGTACGGGAACGAGTAGGGGTCTCGCTGAGGACTACGAAAACCTGGCGGCCGAGGTGCTGTCCCGGGTGAACGAACTGATCAGCGAGAACAGCTAGAAGGGGAGTGGCAGCGATGGCCTCGAATGCAAAGCACAAGAATCTGGCTAGCTCATTCGGCACGCCGGCACCGGAGCGAGGGAGCAAGCTGCAGGGAATGCTGAAGTCGCCTGGTCGGGCCGCAGCGCCCGCGGTCGCGCCGGCAGCGGAGCCTGTGCCTGACGTTGACGTCGTTGCGGCGCCGGCTTCCGAGCTGGCGCCGCCGCCGGTGCCGGTTCAGGCGGATAGGCGTGGAGCAGCAACCTCGGCCGGTATTGAGGAGAAGCCGACCCAGGTGCATCGCAAGCGTGCCGGGGAGGGGCGTGGGTCGGCGTCGTCGGTGTATCTGTCCGCCGAGACGTACAAGGCGCTGACAGTCACCAAGTCGCGCAAGATCAAGGGCTACGCACAGATTGTTCAGGATGCGTTCGCTCAGGTAGCGCGGGAAGCCGCTGAGCAGAAGAAGTCACCTGAGGAAGTGCTGGAGGCGCTGTTTGAGGTGCCCGAGGATCACGACGGGTGGCTGATGCCGTCGTCGACGGCGCGGTCGAAGTCGGCCACCCCGTTGACCGAGGCACGCATCTCCCTCAGCGCGCAGCAGCGGGCATGGATCGAAGAGAAGATGGCGGTAGTCGGTCGGTCGGTGACGTTCTCGGAGTTCGTTGCGCGGGTCCTCGATCATCATCTGTTGCCGGCGAAGCGCCGGTAGCTGAGGGCGGCCGCGCGGTCTGGATTTGTTGTCAATCCTGCGAATTGACGCGGGTTGGTCTCCGCCGTGTGGTGGCCTAGATTCGCCAGCAGCGTACGACTGTCAGCGGCCTGGTTGTTTCTCACCCGCTGGGGATTCGGTGGATGCGCCGTATCGCGCGTCGGTGTCGAGGGTGTTGACGACCCATTGTTGTTGGTCGGTGTAGAGCATTTCTAGTGGCAGTGTCACGGTGTTGAAGGCGTTGCCGCTGATGGTTGCTTTGATGCTGGCCAGGACATGGATCCTTGTTCCCGGGTCGGGTTGTGCCGGTGGGATGTCGCTGGCGTAGATGGCGAGGGTTTCGGTGTTCTCGTAGGGGGAGGCCTGGGCGGGTGCGCCGCGGAAGTCGCCCGATACGGTGCGGCCGAGGCTGGCGTTGTCGCCTTTGCGGAGGTAGGCGTCGGCGAAGTCGCTGGCGGCTTTTCCGAGTGTGCTGGTGGGGTCGATGTTTTCGGGGTAGCCGGTTTCGACGCGGAAGGGGGTGGCGGTGGCGTTGATGGGTAGTGGTGTGCGGGTGGCGCGGTAGGAGACTCCGTGTTGGACGAATTGGACGCTGTAGCGGCGTTTCTGGGGTGCGAGGTCGCCGGGGGCGGTGCCGATTACGTCGTACTCGAAGATCCAGTTTCGGTCGCCGTCGGGTTCTTGGGTGTATTTCTCAGGCCCGAGGTCTTTTACTTCGGTGATGCTGAACGATGTGGCGGGAAGGGTGATTCCGCCGGGGATGCTGGAGATCTCGTCGATGCGGGCTTGCAGTGCCTTGTCGTTGGGACCTGCTGCGCCGGCCAGCCAGAGGATCAGGAAATCGCGGCCGAAGGTGGATGCTTTGGCCACGAGGGCGGTTTCTGTGGGGATGTCGACGGGGTTGGGTGCGGGGATGTCGTTGACGCGTTCGTTGACGATGAGGCAGAACAGAAGTGCGATGGGTCCGCAGAGGTAGCCGAGGATGTAGAGGCGTTTTTGGGTTTTGCGGTTGAGCTTGCGGATTCTGTCGAGAACGCTCACTGTGCCTCTCCTTGCGCATCTGGCTGGCGGTCTTTGCATGATTGCGGGGTCGTGGCGTGTGTGGTGGGGACACGCCACCGAAGTTGGGCAGCGCGTGGTTGTCGGCGCACGGATGGGACACAACGAACCTGTGGGGTGCGTCGCGCCTGCAGGCGTCTGTGCGGGTGGTTTGACCTGGTGTTCTCATCGGTTGCCGGGCATACGTGGGCGCGACGGTGGGCACAACGAGGCACGCCACGGTGCGTGCTCTAGTGGTGGCTACCGGGCGACGGGTAGTGGTGGCGTTGGGCCGACACGCCGCTGTGGCCCACGGGAATCGTGGTCACCGCAGATACTGACTGCGGAGTGCCCATGAGTGACTTTGGCGATCGTTGGAGGTCTGGAGCGTTGGATGCCAGCGAGCTCGACGCTCACTACTCACGTGTGCTGAGTGAGGCTCGGGAGTCGATTGGTCGGTCGGCAGCGTTGACCGAGGACCAGCGGGTGGCAGTCGCGTCTAAGTTGGGCACTCTCAAGGAGATTGTCGATCGTGGTTCGGTTGGGACGCTGATCGAGAGCTTGGCGATCAATGCAGATCGCAGGTCCGCGCGGGGCCGCCATGACGACTCGGTGGCAACGGTGGCGATCGTCGATGACGAGCAGGAGCACCAGCGCCGGGTGGCGCACGAGGCGCGGCGTCAGGATGTTTTCGCCAGTGAGTCGGTCGCTGATGCAGTGGCAACGATCACCCACAGTGAGGGGCATGTTGACTCCGCTGTTCTTCCGGTTCTAGAGGGGCAGGAGCAGGAGCCGGTGAGTGAGTCCGGGCAGCAGGCTTCGGCGGGGTTCGCCCCGTACGAGGCGACTCCGATCGTTGCGCCGGCGCCGCCGCCGGTGCCTGATGCAGATCCCGGGCCGGGGCCGGCGATGCAGTATCCGTCGGGGGCGGGAGTCGGGGATGCTGGCGTGCCGCTGGACGACGTCGGTGATGTCTTTGAGCGTGACGCTAAGCCGATGCCCGGGTTTGTGCGTGTGCCAGCGGAGTTGGCGCAAAAGGCATGGGCGCGGTTTCGGCGGGCGCCGCTGCCGGTCCAGGTTGTCGCCGCGGTGTTGGTGGCGGTCTTGGTCGTCGTGGGCCTGTTCGGTCGTGGCAGTTCCCCCGCTGAGCAGATCGTGGATACTGCTGGGCCGCCGACCATTGTGAATCCGAACGGTAACGTGCCGGTGGTCGATGGGGACCTGGTGGAGCTTCAGCCGACTGGTGGTGTGGGCTCTCGCTGTGAGTTGCGGGGTTTCGAGGCTGCCCGTGCGTTCGGCAAGAATGAGGGCGACGCATGGGTGTGCCGTCGGGCCCGCAACATCGATGCCGCGTTCATGGAGGTCGATTTCGGCCATCCGGTGACGCTGGTCAGCGTCGATTTCATTCCTGGGTTCTGGTTTCCGCACGCTGGTGGAACCAACGAGTGGTATCTGCATCGGTTGCCGACGCTGGTGAAGATCCTGGTTCCCCAGGGCCAACCGCAACCTGATCCGATTCGGATCGAGGCGCCGGGACCCAAGCCGGTGACGGTGAAGTTCGCCAAGCCCTTCACTGCCACACGTATCAGTCTGATCGTGCAGGCCACCCAGCGGCCGGAGAATCCTGATCAGACAGGCCTTGGGGCACCGGGGGACAGCGACGATATCGACGAGACGTTCGCGCTGTCCGGCCTCAAATTTATGGGGTACGACGATGCCCGCCGATGACCGCCGGTTTCACGTTGTCGTGTTCGTCCAGAGGTAGGGAGTTCTTTAGATGCAAGCGTCCGTTTCGATCCCTCGTGTGATGGTCCGCCAGTATGCGGATGCGTTGGAGAAATGGGTTGAGTCGTTGCGGTGCAATGCGGCGGGGGAGGCGTCGCGGGCGCGCGAGGCAGCTACTGAGGCAGCTGATCGGTTCGACTACATTGCCCAGCAGCTCACCGTTGGTGGGGGCGAGGGTGATCCGCATCCCGATGCGGTGATCGCGCAGTACGCGATCCGTGAGTACATGACGCCTGATGCGGCCGTGGAGATCAGTACCGATGAGTTGGAGGCGCTGAACCGTAATCGAAATCTGGTTGGCACGTTGTATCAGCATGGCGCGGAGTTCTATTCGCAGCGCAATGGTGGTCAGCCTGTAGAGCGGCCGTATGCGACGTTCGGGTGGAAAGACACCGGGACTCGGTGGGCACTCAACAGTCCCGCAGAGGCCCGCGCCGCGCTGGCGTTGCGCTACATCGAGACCGGTGACTTCGCCAAAGCCAACGACCTACTCGGTCGGTTCGATTCGAATCTGTGCCCTGGCATGGACGGTGCGCACATGATTCTGCTGGCGCAGGCCGGTCTTTGGGACACGCTGATCGACGTCGCCGGCCTGGTGGGCACTCGCTACAGTCATGAACGTACGCGGTCGTTGCTGCCCGGCGATCCGGACGCGCTCGGACATACGATGCGGCTCCACACGTGGTACTTGGCGACCTACTTTCAGGCTCTGGCTTATGCCTCACTAGGTGAGTTCGGCACTGCGGACCCGATTTTCACCGAAGTTGAGCGTGCGGAGTCTTTGCCGGTGTTGGTGTCGCTGTCGTCGTTCAACCATGCCCGGATGGCCAAGGCGCAGGGCCGTGACAGTGTGGCCTCGGAGTGGTTGCGTCCAGCAGCGTGGTGTACGAGTCGGACCTGATCAGCGGTACCGGCGTGTCGTAGCCGAATGATTGAGGGTCATCGCGTGATTCTTCGAGGGACCGTCCAAAGTCACTCGAGCAAAGGAATCAACGCGATGACCACTGCCCACAATATCGACCTGCCTGCCGTGCTGGCCGAACGACTCACCACCGCCCATCCCGACGTGCTGCGTGAGCTGCTGGCCACGTTCATCCACACCCTGATGGGTGCCGAAGCCGACGCACTGTGCGGTGCCGGCTACGGCCAGCGCAGCTCCGACCGGACGAACTCGCGCAACGGGTATCGTCACCGCGAGTTCGACACCCGTGCAGGCACATTGGATCTGGCGATTCCCAAGCTTCGGCAGGGCTCGTACTTCCCGGATTGGCTGCTGGAACGCCGTAAACGCGCCGAGCGGGCCCTGACCACGGTGGTGGCGACGTGTTACTTGCTCGGGGTCTCGACGCGGCGGATGGACAAGCTGGTGGAGACCCTGGGCATCACCAGCTTGTCGAAGTCGCAGGTGTCGGTGATGGCCAAGGAACTCGACACCGCCGTCGAGGCCTTCCGGACCCGCCCGCTCGATGCCGGCCCGTACACGTTCGTCGCCGCTGACGCGCTGGTCCTCAAGGTCCGAGAAGGCGGCCGAGTGGTCAACGTGCACGCCCTGATCGCGACCGGCGTCAACGCCGAGGGCCACCGCGAGATCCTGGGCATCGACGTCACCACCGCCGAGGACGGGGCCGGCTGGCTGACGTTCTGGCGGTCGCTGACCGCCCGAGGCCTCTCCGGGGTCAAACTGGTCACCAGCGACGCTCATGCCGGGCTGGTGGCCGCGATCGGCGCCACGCTGCCCGGGGCAGCCTGGCAGCGCTGCCGCACCCACTACACGACGAACCTGATGGCGATCACCCCGAAATCGTCGTGGCCGTGGGTCCGCACCTTGTTGCACTCGGTGTTCGACCAGCCCGATGCGGAATCAGTTGCGGCGCAATATGATCGGATCGTCGATGCACTTTCCGATAAGCTACCCACGGTCGCCGATCACCTGGAGGAGGCGCGGCCAGATCTGTTGGCGTTCACCGCGTTCCCCAAGCAGATCTGGCGCCAAATCTGGTCGAACAACCCCCAGGAACGGCTCAATCGGGAAATCCGCCGCCGGACCGACGTCGTGGGCATCTTCCCCGACCGCAACGCCCTCATTCGCCTCGTCGGGGCCGTGCTGGCCGAACAACACGACGAATGGGCCGAATCCCGCCGCTACCTCGGCCTCGACGTTCTCAGCAAATCACGTACCGTCAACGACACCCCAAAAGAACAGGAGGCCAACCCGGCGGCACTGACCGCCTGAACCATCACCTCGAAGAATCACACGACGACGTCGTACACCACGTCCGTGGACTTGACCCTCGGAGTTGCTGTCGGAGTCGCTGCGTATTCATCCAACGCAGCGGGCGCGGGCGGCGATGAATACCGGGATTCTGCCTTTGCGGGTGACCAGTTCGGATCTGATTGCGCGGCGCGCCGACCGCTGGGATCCCGATACCGAGCCGGATCCGGAGCTGGAGCGCAAGCAGCAGCGTAGATCTGAGCAGAGCCAGATGCTGGCGCAGGCCGAGTTGAAGTTGCAGGAAATTGTGGGGATGAAGCCGCTGAAGGCCGAGATGCAGGAGTTGGCCTACGCCGTCGCTGAGGAAGGTGTGCAGCGGTCACGGGGAACCTCGGCCAGGCGCTCGAATTTCAACTCGATGTTCCTCGGGCACCCCGGCACCGGGAAGACGACGATCACCGAGTATCTGGCATTGGTGTTCTGCGCTCACGGTCTGGTCGATGAGCCGGAGCCGGTGGTGTTGTTCCGTGCTGATCTGGTGGCTGGATTTCAAGGGCAGTCGGCGGCGAAGACCCGGGAGTTGCTCACGAAGAACATCGGGCGTCTGATTCTGCTCGACGAGGCTTACGCGATCGCGCAGCAGCCGGACAGCAACGGCCAGGTCGATCCTTTCGGGGTCGAGGCTTTGGACACGATTGTCGCGATGTCTGAGTCGCTGTACGAGAAGAACACGGTGATGGTGATGGCCGGCTACCCGGACAAGATGCGGGGACTGCTGGAGGTCAACCCGGGTCTGGGAGGTCGCTTCCCGCTGCGCTACGAGTTCGCGTCGTACTCCAATGAAGAACTCTACGAGATCTTGGCGATCCGGGCGGCGGAGAGAGGCAAGGTTCTCGATGCTGATGTCAAGGATCTGTTCGGCGGCGACGAGTTTTCCATTTTGCAGCGTGAGGTGACCCCTGGCACCTTGTTTGCCGACAAGCTGAACAATGCCCGATTCATGCGAGATCTGATCGAGCTGGCCAGCCGGATCGGTTCGACGCGGCGCGGCCGCAGCGGAAAGGACGTGTATTCGTTCACCGATGCGGAGATCGCGCAGGTGACTGCCGAAGATGTTCGTGCGGCGTTCTGGCGGCTGGTGGAACCCAAGCGCTACTTGCTCTCCGGGTAACCGGGCAACTGCTCCAGACCGGGACCGTGGGGCGCGAGATCATCGCTGAGACACTGGCTTTAGCAGTCGCCGCAGATCTTGAGGTTCAGTCCGTCGATGATGGGCCGTAGGTAGTAGGCCCGCGCGACGCCTGGGTCATGGGAGAGGTGTCCCGACAAGATTCCAACGGCGGTGATGGTGGTGGGTGCTGTCTTGATGTAAACCGGCGAGCCCGAGTCGCCGGGTATGAGATGCATCCGCACGTGGAGTTGTTCGGGACCGGCGTAGACCACCGGGCCGCACGTCTCGCCGGTGCGTGCTCCGAATTTGCAAACTTCGGTGTTTGTGGGCAGCGGTGGCTCTGTGGGCAACACGTTGTCGATGCGGTAGTGGGCGGCCACCCTGTAGGACAGGATCGGGGCGCTTGAGGTGAGGTCGATGATGCCGGCGTCGGTGTATGACGGCAGTCCTACTGACGAGGTTCCGGTGGCGGCGCCGCGGTCGATGGATCTGCTGTATGTGCCGAGGGGGCGGGCTTTGTCAGGGTTCGACGACTCGCTGTGAATGACGGTTGGTTGCCCGTCGGCGGTGCGGTCGCAGTGACCGGCGGTGATGCCCTTCTTGGAGTAGGTGGTGTTGTCACGGGCAATGAAGGCCAGTGTGCACCTGACCAATCCACGGCCGTCGAGCAGCCGTTGCGCGATGGTGGTTCCTGGGACCACACCGGAGAACGCCGTCCATTCGTTGGGTGTGGCGGCCGCGGTCGGCAATGCCCTGGCCAGTAGGGCGATCGCAGTGGCTGTCGCGAACAGGGCGGTGAGGGCGTGGCGGCCGCGCTCCCGGTTGCGGGTTGGCGCGCGGCGGTGTTGTCCAAGCCGCATAGCAGGATGCAGTGGTGTCACCGCGTGGTTGCGGTGTCGTGCGCACCGGCCGGCGGCGGCCGGCGGCTGTTCTCGGTCAAGGCAAGTGCTGGCCGCGCTGGTGCCGGGCCCTCTGCCATCTCCGCTGTTACTTTCCTATAAGTCATCTTGTGCACACACTATAGGGCATCGTTTGCCCGCCGGTGCGCCCTGACGTCGCGCGGTGCACACAGCCGCTGTCGCATCCCACCGGCCTCTTTCGGCGTTTCTGCACGTAATCACGCTTTCAGGGGTGTTTCTCGTCGCTGCATTCGTGGTTGTGTCCAAGCCGTCTTGTAGCGTTTTTTGCACACGAGATTGAGGTACTGCTATTAGCCGGAGGGGGCTATATGTACACAATGAGTGACGGTTCCGAATGCGCTGTTGATAGGACGTTCGGTGAGGCATCTCGGGGCTCTGGGCAGTTGGCGCTGTCGCTGGTCCCGCCTCGGCCCGGCGATGAGGTTCGCACGCCGGGCCGAGGTGTTCGGTGCGTTGATGGGTTGGATCATCCTGATGAGGCCGAGCATGCCCGTCGCGTCGCTGTGGGATATGGGGTGCTGGGGGAGGTCGCGTTGGCGGAGAAGGCGATCCGCAGCGCCTACCGACGTCAGGGTGGTCGGCGCCTGACGACGCTGCCGCATCGCCACCCCGATGTCGCCGGGTCTCGGTCGAAATGCGCAGTGTGTGCGGTGTACGGGTCGTCGAGCACGCTGATGGCCAAGTTGGCGATCAGCAAGCTGGAGTCGGTTCCGCGTGTTCATATGGGCAAGGACGCGACGCTGTACCGCAAGAGCGTCGCCGATACGTACTTGGCGACCGGGCAGGAGTCGCTGGGGCCTGAGGACCTGTTCACGATGTTCGGCGACTACTGGTGGGACACCGTGTCTTTCGCGGTTGGGGTGTCGAAGCTGGTGCCGCGTGATCTGGCGGAGTTGGCGCTGCTGCTGCCGGCGGGGCCTTCTCCGTTCAGTGGTGCGCCGGCGTCGTTGGCGGTGCGCTGGCTTGCTGATGCTGCGTTGGTTCGGCTGCGTGGGCTTATCGCGAAGCGTAGCGACTGGGCCGCTATTCACGCCCGTATCGTCGCCGAGGTCGATCAGCGGTCCCGTGGCAGTCAGTTTGGCGCTCCGCCGGAGACCCTTGAGCTTGAGTTCTGGCGGATGAAGAACCCGACGCTGGCGCGCCGTGAATTGATCGCGCTCCGGCCGGTTGATCAGCTGTCTCTGCAGCAGGAGTTGGTGGCCTTGTGAGCAGCCGTGATCGTCGCGCGTTACCGCCGACCCAGCCGTTGGGTTCGGGCTTCGTCATGGATCGAGCGGCTGACCTGTGGGACGTTGTTCTGGCCGGAATTGCTTCTGCTACGGGCAGTCTCGATGATGCATCGCAGGCGTGGTCGGGTGTGAACTGGCTTCGCAGCTGTGGTCGTGCGTTCCCGCTGCCGCTGTGGTGGGCTGCGGCCGCGCGTTCGGATGAGGTTGAGCATTTGGTGCTTCCTCCCTCGCTGACGGAAGCGCCGGCGGCGGGGGAGGTCGCGGCGCACACGGTGGCGTGCCTGTCAGCAGCGGGGCTGATGAATGTCGAGGACGCTGCGCGGTGGCAGCGGTGGGGCAGTCCGCTGGCGGGGTTCGCCGCTGATGTTGCGGCGTCGCAAGTTCGCGGTGGCGCGGTGGAGCTGCTGGGTACGACCGCCGGCGAGCAGCTTGAAGACATGGCGGTCAAGTTGGGGCGGCTGAACATTGGTGTGCGGGTGGGTGCTGAGCCGCCCGGGTTCAGTGAGCGTTATCTTCTGGCGGTCGCTGGGGTGACCGAGAGTTTGCAGTATGTGGCTTCTGGCCTGGCGCGGGCACTCGGTCAGATCAGTGAGGCGTTGGCCTCCGGTGGGGAGGGGGAGTCTTCTACTGGCGAAGTTCCTCACGATCTGCGCACCAGCGTCAGTGCCGAGATCCACCTTGGGTTCGTGCAAGCGGCAACCCGGATCCAGCTGGGAGGCGTCCCGGCACAATGACGGCTGGATCAGATGTTCGGTTGGCGCTTGCTGCGGCGACGCCGCCGGCATGGGATTGGCCGTGGCGTGACGATTCGTCCTGGTCAAAGGTGTTCGGCAGCAGAAATTTTGCTCCGCAGCGGCGGGATCTGGCCGATACCATTGAGTTAGCCGTATCGGCGTTCTGTTGATGTGAGAGGAGCTTTACGTGGCGCTACCTACTGGTGTGCTCAGCTACGGGACTACTGCCGGAATCCAGTCAGCGTTGTCGAGTTTGAACATGGAGCTCGCGGCGATGTCGGGGTCGACGATGGCCGCTTCGTCAACGATTGAGCCGATGGGGTCTGAGGGCGCCTCGATCGTGGCGTCGGTGCAGCAGCTGGCCAATCAGTCCGTCTGGGAAGCGATGTTCACGACGGGCTTGGGCTTCATGCAGGTGGACACCATCGCCAACATCGTTCATGTCGCTGAGGTCCAGGCCGCCGACGGTGTGTCGCAGGCTGTCGTGGCCGCCGTCGACCTCGGCGCGACCGCGTTGGTTTAGCTGGCTTCGCGTTCCAGCTGTGGGGCGTTCGGGTGCACCAGATCTGGGTGGTTGTGCGCCAGGCATCTCACGATGATCTCGGCCAGTTGAGGGCCGTTGACATGCGGCAGGTGCGGCATGTCCACCATGGGGATGCCACCGAAGTCGAACGTCCTGATTACCGGAAGTCCCGCGTTGTCAGCCATGGCCGTGATCGTATCGGCGCTCACAGCTTTGTTGTTCTGGAGCGTATCGGCGTGGCGCACATGGGCGTTGCAGACGCCGATAGGGTTTTAACACGTAACCGCAGCATGAGGGGACAGTGATATGGGCAGCGACGTCACGCAGCCGTCGGGGACCGAGGGTGCCGATCTGGTGGCCCCGCATTGGCCGGAGTGGAGCGAGTCGGCCTACGTCGATGGGTCGAAAGTTGCTCTTGCTCGGGGCACCGAGGCGGGCCGTGGGTCTGCGGCAGGGTTCACTGGCGCTGAGGCTGTCCCGTTGTCTGATGGTGCGGGTATAGCAGCTGATTCGTTGGTCACGACGTACACCAGCATCGGCACTAATCTTGAGGGATTGGCGGCCCAGCACACCGCCGAGGCGCAGGGGTTTGCACTCAATGGTTCCAATCATCATGCGACGAAGACGATCCTTGCCAGCCTGGCTGAGGATCATGATCGTGCGCGGGAAGCGTTGATCGCGGCAGGGATGACTGCTGGTGTGCCGCAACCGAAGATGCAGGAGGTCCTTGATGAGCTCAAGGAGGCGACGACTACCGCTGCGTCGAATGTGGGGCAAGCCAATCAGGAGACCCACCGGACTTTGACTGAATCCATCAACACCGGCGCTGCGTTGAGTGCGCCGCCGTCCAGCATGCCGGGCGGGGCTGGCCTTCCAGCCGATGTCCCTTCTGCGTTGGCGCCTTTGCTGCAGATGGGCACCCAGGGGCCGCAGATGGCTTCTGGTGCTGCGGGGCAGCTTGTTTCGAGTCTGTCGGGAATGACGGGTGCGTTTGTCGATCCGATTGGCCAGTTGGTGTCCGGCATAGCCCAAAGCGCGGCGCCGGCAGCCGAGGGCATCGTCGACGTCGCCGCTGAGGGTGGCACGGGTGCCGATGTCGCTGATACTCAGCTGGCATCTGAGCGCAGCGACGACAAAGACAGTCGAGAGTTGGCGCGCGAGATCTCCGAGAAGGAGGAGGAACCCGCGCGGGATGAGCCCCGAGATCTTCGGCCGGGGCCTGCTGAGGGCCCGGCCGGTGGTCGCGACCAGGTTGCGACCACGCATCTGGCGTCCTCGGGCAATACTGTGCAGCTGGGGAGCGCGACCACGCATGTTTCTGCGGGATCTATGGTTGCCGATGCGCCTATCGGGGCGCCGGCACAGGCTGGGCCGGCTCAGGCTGTCGGCGGCGCGGCCGGTGGCACGGCCGGTGGCGCTGGGGCTATGGGTGGTCCGCTTGCCGGTGCTATGGGCGGTTCGTTGGGGTTCGGTGCGCCGGCTGGTGCGCCGTCGGCGGCGGCGGCGCGAGCTGGAGGTCCAGGTGGTGGGGGTGACCGCCGCGATGGTGATCAGTCCGAGGTTGCAGGTGCGGCTTCGGCCGCTGCGCTGGCTGTGGCGGTGCCGGACTTGTTCGGAGGCGGAGACGGCGCGCTGCGCGCCGAGGCGATTTTCGGCACCCGAATTCTGGCTCATCTAGTGCATCAGGATCCGCGTTTGAACGCCGCGGCTGTTGCGGTGTTTCCGATGGATTTGGGTGTGTATGCGGTGACATGCACTCCGGATGCTTTGGGAACGTTGCGGGGTGGCGTTGTCGCGCCCCATGCAACTATGCCGTTGGCGTCACTGACGTCGATCCCGGGGGAGTTCCGCACAGCCTGGGTGGGGATGGCGGATCCGGTTGTTCCGTTGTGTGATGCCCTCAAGCGTGGGTTTTTGGCTCGGCCTGAGGTGGTCGTCGCGTTGCGGCCTTCGGGTGCTCCTGTGGTCGATTCCGATGGTGTTGTGGTCGTGGACGTTTCTATGGAGCAGCTGCTGGCCACTGATCCGGTCGACGATGCAGCGACGGTGGCCGAACAGCTCGTTGCCTACGAGCACATCGCTCCGATCATCGAACAGATGGCTGTCGAGTGGTCGGTGCCTTCCGACATGGATCTCGCTACGGCGTTTAGGTCCATGCAATCTCGTGCGTGGTATCAGCATCGCGATCCTGAGTACGTGTATGCGATGGCGTGGTGGATGGTGATCGAAGCGCGTACCGCGCTCGCTGGCGGCGATGCAGACCACGCTGCGGCGTTGGCGTGGCAGTTGGTGGCACTTCCGCCGGCCGAGGCTCTGGTGACGTGAGGAAGTGGGTATGAACGCGGCCCGTACCGAGATGGAGGTAGTCGCTATGTCTGTGGCAGTTACGGATTCGGTGATCCAATCAGCATTGGCTCTGATTCCTCCGATGTTCGGTGAGTCCTGGGTTGTCGGTCGCAGCGGTCACGGCGGTGACGTCTCGTGGGTGCAGGCAGTGATCCCGCGCGGCAGCGTGTCGACTCCTGATCATGTGCTGCTGTTTCATCGCGGCGTGTATGTCGGTACCGCGACTGAAGCGCCCGTCCCGTACACGCGAGTGCTTGACGTGGCCGACGATGGGATCACGGTGGAGTACCGGTGGATTATCGGGGAGGAGCCGTCGGCCGCTCCGGCTGGTGTGGGCACAGTTCGCTATCTGGTGAGCGCGCAGGGTGTGGGTCCGATCGACCCGCCGCAGTGGTGGAGCGCCGCTGGCCTCTCAGGTGTCGTTGAAGGCTGAGCGCAGGGCAGCGATCTTGATGTGCCGCGTTGTTTCGCAGAGCTGTCGAGTACGTCGAGGGCTGTGACGCCGATCCAGTACTGGGGCCGGACGTTGTTAGGTTGAGGCGTTGAACGTTGGCATCGGCAAGCTGTGCGGGCTGCGGATCGGCAGTGAAATCCCATTTTCCCGAGCGGATTTCAATGTGCAGATGAATATTTCAGTGAGGACCTGGGCGTCGTCGAGCGCGTCGTGGGGTCGGCGCTGGGTGACGCCGTAGTACTGGGCGAGCGCGCCGAGCTTGAGGCTGGGGACGCCGAGGCCGAGGCGGCTGGCCAGCTCCACGGTGCACATCACGGTCTCGGTGGGCAGATCCGTGTGCGCGCGGTCGGCTTCTGCGGCGAGAAAGCTGTGGTCGAAGGCCACGTTGTGCGCGACGAGCGTTCGGCCGCGTAGTAGTCCAGTGAGGTCGGCGGCAATGTCTTTGAAGGTTGGCTTTCCAGTGAGCATTTCGCGTGTGAGTCCGTGAATGTGGGTCGGGCCGGGGTCGGTGCCGGGGTTGAGCAGACTGATCACTGAGTCGGTGATGACGCCGGCGTCGGTGACCGCCAGTGCGGCGATGCTTATCACTCGACAGGTTGCGGGGTCGGTGCCCGATGTCTCCACGTCGACGACAGCCCAATTGGCGTTGCTCATAGGTCAATGTTGGCATGCGCCACCGACATTGGGTGGCCGCAGAGTTATTCGTCGCGTTCGGCTGGGGGCAGCTTTTCCAGTTCGCGCACGTTGTCAATGATGGCCCTTAGGCTTGTCAGGGACTGCTCCGACAGGCCTGATGCTCGGGTGGCGATAGCGCGGATCTTCTCGTCACGCAGCAGTCGCAGGAAGCTGAGTTGAGCTTCGATGTCTTCTTGTGGGCCGCGTTCGATCAGGTAGCTTGCGGTGACGCCGAAGTGCTCGGCCAAGGCGCGCAGTGTGTTGGCGTCGACGTTGGTCTTCTTGCCGGCTCGGATCTGCCCGAGGTACTGGGGGGTGATCCTGACGCCGCGTTCGGCTAGGGATGCGACGACTTTCTCGTTGGAGTCGGGCTTCTTACCGTCGGCGTGCATGGTCGCGAACAGTTTGTTCAGCTTCGCGGCGAGGTCGGGATCGCCGACCTCGCCAGCGTTCGGCGCTTCGCCCATGGCGCAAAACTCCAGTTTCAGAGGCCTGTTTTCATCTAAACTGACCTTACAGTATCGAGCGGTATCGCAGCTAGAGGTTGTGAGAACGCTTATCCAAAGTTTGCTGGAAACCGACACTCCTCAGTTTCGGTTGACTCATCACGATGAAACTGATATTTCTTAGCGGTGCTTGACCTCCAAACTTGCCAGCCCAAGGGCGGTGACGGGCGGTCCGACGGGCAGCTCCGACCGCGGCCTCACGCTCCCGGCGGGTGTGCTGACACCAGCCCCTCGCGTTGTTCAGCACGTTCGGAGGTGCCGGCTTTGCGTAGAACTGACAGCTCGGACCCAGGCGGAAGGAACGGCGCCGCGCCCTCCCACCCAGGACACTTCCGCCGCGGCGACGCGCCCGCAGGGCACCTGTGCCGAAGCTACGACCCCGAGATCTGGCACACGCCCGAGCTGGTCGACCATGGCCGTGCGATCTGCGCGCAATGTCCAGTGGTCCGCAGGTGCGCTGCCTACGCCCTGGAAATTTCAGCCGTCACCGCATACCGGCTCAGCGGCCTTTGGGCCGGCGTCGATATTCCTGATGCGCTGACGCGCAGCGCCTACCGCAATCGGCTCAATCGGCTCCGCCATGTCGCAGCCACCGGAACACAACTACCAGTGCGCCGTCGAGCGCCCCGCGTCGCGGTCTAACCGGCGGGAGACAGCCCAGTGCTCACAGAACCGTCACACCGGCTCACCAGGAGGCCGAACCAAGGCCCGTCGCCAGGCGGCTCGATACTCTTCCGGGGCGGTCTCCAACAACTGCGCCAGCACTTCCACCTGCGCGTCAGTGGGCTCAGTTTCTCCACACTCAATCCGCTGCAGCCTGGCCGTCGCAATGCTCGCCGACGCGGCCAGTTGCGGTTGTGTCAACCCACAAAGCACTCGCCAGTCCCCGGGGTAGCGCTCGTCGACGGGGATCCCTACGACGTACTCGATCGGGTGACCGAGGACCCTCATCACAGCCGCCAGCTTGTCCACCTGCGGCGTGTAAGTTCCTGCCTCCCAGGCATAAATGGTCGAAGAGGTCACACCCGACAACCGCGCCAGATCCGACATCGTCATGGTGGACTTCCGCAGCTGCTTGAAGCGGTGCCGATCGAATCCGCGCAGAACGCGTCGACTCACACGACCACTTCCAGGCTCACGGTTCTCAACCATCATGCACACCTCCCGCAAGACGTTAATTCAATGGGTATAGACAGTGAATCTATTCCAGACTATTCTACGTTCCGATGCATAGCCGAGAGCCTTAAGGGGAGGTGTGGCGTGAGCCCAGCCAACATTGAGTCGCGGGCCGGCGGCGCGGATCCGAGTGCCGGGTCGGGTGCTCATCGATGAGCAGCGGTAGCGGCGTGGCGGTCGACGACGACGGTGCGGCGGTCGAGTCGGACTTCATCATCGAGTACGAGTGGCTACGCAGCTTCGGCAAGACCGATGCCGCCATCGCTCACGCACTGGGGCTCTCGCATGCAGGGTTCGTGAAGCGGCTGCAACGGGCCGGGGTGCGACGCGCGGAGCTTTCCGCCGACTCCGAGATCGACGCGCGGCTGCGGTCCTTGATCGCCTCGGGGGCGCCGTTTGATTCGTGGTCGTTTCCGTTCGCGTGCGATCCGGGCCAGGTATCGGCGGCGCTGTCGTCGGCTGTGCGGCGCGGGTTGGTCGTGCGGGTCGGTGGCCGCCTTGGTGGCTCGTGTCGAGCGGGTCGGTTCATGGGAGTGCACGCCGCACCTACGGAGGTGACGTGGGATGTTGCCTGACATGCGTCTCGTGGCTGTCGGTTTCTGTATTGGCTTGCATCACTGAGGTTTTCCGCGACGGCGGGTCGGCCCTGTGATTGTCCGGGTCTCAAGTTTTGGTCGAATGAGGGGAGTGGCAGATGACGGTACGGATGGGTGAGGTTTCCCGGTCGCGTCGAGGATGGGACGTCACCGCGACGCTGTCTGGGCCTGGTCGCGGTGTTGTGGGGGTAGACGGTGACGCTGCTATTTGAACCTGCTGGCGAACTGATGCCGAGAACACGACTCAAGCTGGCTGCTATTGCGGCCAATCTTTCGCGGGCCGAGGAGGTTGGGCGTGTGCAGGCCGACCGCGCCCGGCGTGCGGTGCTGGTGTTGCGTGCCGCCGATGATCGCTGCCATGAGCGGTGGATCGAGGCGCTGCAGCATCGCGTGGATCATCCGACGTTCACGTTGCGTCAGTGTGGCGAGACGATGACGCCGCCGATGTCCAAGCATCAGTATTCGGCGCTGTTGCGGCGGGCGCTGCTGGCGGCCCAGGCGTTGGAGGACGGGGGTTCTGCTGGGGCTGTGGCGCTGGTGCGGTCGGCTGCGCCGACCTGGCCTGCTTTGGCCGCTGCTGACTTCGCGCTCGACGATGATGAGGCAGAGCGCGTGTGGCCGTTCATCGAGGAACAGGCCAGTGGCTGTGTGGTCGGGTACGGACATTGGGATCCTGCTCAGTTCGCGGCTGCGGTCAGTGAGTACTGCCAATCGATACCTGGTCACGCCGGGTATTCGGTGGGCGATGTCGATCATGTGTGGGCTGTTGTCGTTGATCCGGATCTGCGACGTCTGGCTTGGTTCGGGGTCACGGCTGAAATGCCGAATGCGTTCGCTGTGACGGTGATTCATGGCGCTGTTCGAGGTAGGTGCTGATGCTCACGTTGCAGGTGGGTGGGCCGGCTATCGGGTCTTCCGGTGGTGCGGGGGCCGTGGGCAGGTTGCGCCTGGCGATCAAGTTGGACTGCCCCTTGTGCGGGCAGGCGCCAGCAGAGCCGGTCCGTGTTGATGGTCGGGTCGTGTGCCGGTCGTGTGCCGCGACATGTTTGGTGTGCGGGTGTGCGTGTTTGCCGGGGGGTGAGGTGTGCGGGGAATGTGTTCGCCACTTGGCAGGGTCTTGTGAGGTGGTGTTGGCGTGAGGACACCACATTTGATTGCCGCGGCCTATGTGGCGGGCGACCGTGGCGCCGGGTACCGCCATGCCGAGTTGGCGGTGTGGGATGAGCTGCAGGCCAGCCGCGAGATGTTCGCGGCGCCGTGGCTGTCGCCGGAAGAGGGTGCCATGGTCCTGGCAGAGGAGCTTGACGAACTGTGGGATGAGATCCGCGGTAATCGTGTGGGCCTTGCTCGGGCGGAGGCTGCCCAGGCCGGAGCGATGGCACTGCGGTTCAATGCTGATCTCTACGAGGTTGGCGGTTCTGCGCTGGACAGGGACCGTCTTGCTGCTGGTGCTGCGGTGGCGGTGCGGCGTGGGGTAGGTCCGCAGGGCCGGGTGTTGGCGTCAAGCCACGAGGGCTTCGGGTTTCTTCGTCGGGAGTTCGATGCATTGTGGTCGGCGATCCGCTTCGATGATCCGCCGAGTCTTCCGGCGGCACGGGTGGCCGCCATGTCGGTGCGTTTCATCGCTGAAATTGGTTCTGTGGCAGCGGAGTCGAGGGTGGCATCGTGAGCGAGGGCTGGTCGTCTGATTGGCGGCACAAGGCGTTGTGCGCGAAGAGCGGGATACCGGCCGCGGTGTGGACTGCTGATCGGCGGCCGCGGGTCGCGGTGCGCCGGCAGATGGAGGCGGTGTGCCGGCTCTGCGCGGTGCGCACTGAGTGCGCGGCCAATGCGCTGGTGAGCGGTATGGAAAGCGCGATGGTGTCTGGGGTGTGGGTTCCGCTGGACATCAGTGCGAATGAGCGCAGATCTGCTGAGGTCAGGCGTCAGTTGACGGTTATCGCCGGGGACGCGTTGGAGGCATTCGGGCGGGCCTACGTCGATTCGGATGCCCGGGAGGAAAGCGCAGTGATTGATCTGATCCGAGCTCGTGCTGGCGGCGGTGAGGGCGATCAGCCGCTGCAGTGGGGTCCTGGTGACGGCGAGCGTCTTGGTGCGGCCGTATGAGCACCAAGCGTAAGAGCCGTGCGCGTTCGTCGGTTCCAGCCTCGGCGACCGCTGAGCATCGGCCCGCCGTTCGACCGCGCCGTTTCAAGCACGACGACCTGGTGGCCGTCGACTTGTTCTCTGGATTCGGAGGTCTCACCCAGGGCATCAAGCAGGCTGGGTTCACGACGATCATGGCGGCGAATCACAATCGCTACAAGATCGAGGTCCATGAGGCCAACCACCCTGAGGCTGAGCATTGGATCGCTGACCTGGTGAACCGTGAGGCGTCGGATTACCACTCTGCGCGGGAGCTGCCGGCGGCTGACCTGCTCGCCGCCGGGATCTCGTGTGTGAACCATACGATCGCGAATTCGAAAAAGGCGTATCAGCAGGGTCTTTCGCTGTTCGACTTGGATGATCCTGAGTTTGAAGAGCGTGTGACACGTTCGGAGCGTGACCGTGCGACCGCGAACTGTGTTCTGGCGTATGCGGCGACGCATCATCCGCGGTTGATTCTCGTCGAGTGCACCACCGAGTTGCAGTCCTGGGGCCCGCAGGTGCCGGGGAAGAAGTACGGCGACGGGTCGACGTATCGGTGGTGGCTCAAGCAGTTCGATCTGCTCGGCTACAAGTACCGTGTCCTGTATCTGAACAGCATGTTCTTCGGGGTGCCGCAGTCACGAGATCGGCTGTATGTGGCGTTGTGGGACCGTCGGATCCCGACGCCGGACCTGGATCATCGGCCGCGGTCGTGGTGTGGGGGCTGTGATCGTGTCATCGAGGCAGTGTGGACGTGGAAGACCGGGGTGCCGCCGACCGGTTCGGTGCGCTACGGCAAGCAGTACGAGTACCGGTGCCCGTCGTGCCGCGGTGTGGTTGTGCCGCCGTTCGCGCCGTCGCTGGCCGCGCTGGACCTGCGTGATCTGGGTACCAAGATCGGGGATCGCAAGAAACCCCTAGCGGCGGCGACGATGGCGCGGGCCGAGCGCTGCCGGCAACGGTTCGCTGAGTTCCCCGCGGTGCTGATGCCGGCCAAAGCGTTGCGCGGCAGCGAGAAGCATCCGTGGCAGCCGATGGCCACCCAGACCAGCCAACAGGAAACCGGGGTGCTTTCCACTGGTGCGATCATGGCTGCCGCCGGTAACACGTTCGAGCGGGCTGGGTCGGACTGCCGTAGCCGGGACCTCAGCGAAGCGTTGTGGGCGCAGACCTCCACGAACGCCACCGGCATCGTGACGCCTCCGGTAGCGGTCACGGGACAGGTGATGGCCGCACACCGGCACAACGGCGACGGTAAGCACTTCACCCGGCCGATGGATACCGTGACCAGCACTCCGGAGAAGGCGGTGCTGGTGGGTGTGCTGCCGTACCGGAAAGGCACCGCGGCGCGCGGGGCTGATGAGGTGCTGCCGACGCAAGCGGGCGGCGAGTCTGTCGGGTTGCTGTCCACGGGTGTGGTGCCGTTTCGGCGGAACACGGTTCCCACTGTGCACGCCGAGTCGATGCCTACTGTGACCACCGAGCAGATCCCTGGGCTGCTGACTGCGGCCGGGATGATCAAGAACAACGGGTCGATTGACGAAGCCGGATACCGATCGCACCCAGTCAGCAGTCCGTTGGGCTCGGTGGTCAGCTCTCCCACCCAGTCGTTGCTGTTCTCGGGATGGTCCGAGCAGAACGGCGTGACAGCGGCTCAGTTCCCGCAGTCGCGCCCGCTCTTTGATTCCCGCGGTGCTGAGTCCGATGCCGGCATGTTGGGCGCTCAGTGGCAAGACATGCTCGCCGACCTGGCGCTGGAGGACTGCTACTTCCGCATGATGAAGGCTCACGAGATCGGGCGTGGCTGTGGCTTCGATGTGACCTTCGCTGAGCACATCGGCTCGTTCACCGTGTGGGGCAGTGCCCGCGACCAAACCGACGGGTACGGCAACGCGGTGTCTCCGCCGGTCGGGCAGTGGTTGGGGCTGCGCCTTCGTGCTGCCCTGCATAGCGAGTCAGCCGCTTGAGTGCCACATCGCGGTGCGCGCGGCGTCAGCGCACAGACATTCTGGGGAGGGCTGCGATGACCGATGCCGAGGTGTGGGTCTTGGACGCGCTGCAGCACGGTTTCGACGGCCGGCCGTGGCTGCGGCCGATGGATATCGGTCGTCCGAGTTCGTTCGTCTGCCGTGGGCTCACCGGCCTGGAGAAAAGGGGCTTCGTCGAGTCGAAGCGCCGCGGCGCATCCACCGCGAAGCTCTACAGACTGACCGAAGGCGCGGCGTCGTGAAGACCACGTTGTCGTTTCCTGAGCAGTACCGGGAGCTCAAAGGCGATATGGCGCTTCCGGATTGGCAGATCGCCAGGAAACTTGGTCTCAGGCTGGAGGCGTTGGAGCGCAAGCTGCGCCGGTACAAGCTGCCGGTGTCTCGTGCGTTGTCGGAGATGGTGGATGACGAGCGCGTTCGCCGCCGCGAACTCAAGGCCGCGTCATGACCGCCGCGTCGCCCACAGCACCGCCGTTGGCCTACTACGGCGGTAAGACCCGCATCGCAGCGAAGATCGCGTCGCTGCTTCCTGGACACGATCATTACGTTGAGCCGTTTGCCGGGTCGCTGGCAGTCTTGTTGGCCAAGGCGCCCAGCCGTATGGAGACCGTCAACGATCTCGACGGACAGTTGATGGCTTTTTGGAGGGTGCTGCGTGACCGGCCGGATGAGCTGGCTCGTGTGTGTGCGCTGACACCTCATTCGCGAGCTGACTATGAGGCGGCCCAGGGCGTTGACCTCGACGACGTGGACGACCTTGAGCGGGCTCGGCTGGTGTGGTTGCAGATCGCGCAGGGTCGCGGCGGAACGCTGCGGAATACAGGATGGCGTTACTATGTCGACCCCGCTGGATCGAATTCCGGTATGCCGCACTATATCGAGGCGTACGTGGATCGGATGGCGGCCGCCGCGGAGAGATTGCATCGCGTCAGCTTGGAGCATCGCCCGTGGCAGGACATGATCAAGGCCTACGGTCAGCACCCGAGGTGCTGCCTTTATGTCGATCCACCGTATCTGGGTAGCACGCGCTCGCGCGGTGGTGGTGGATACCGGCTGGAGATGCGCGACCCCGACACTCATCTGACGTTGCTGTGGGCGTTGACGAACTGTGCTGCTTCGGTACTGGTCTCGGGTTATTCCTCTGAGCTGTATGAGACGGCGCTGCAGGGTTGGTCGCGGGTGGAGATTCCGACGATGACAGGTCAGGCGGGATCGAATCACGCTCGTACTGAGGTTATTTGGTCGAATCGGCCGATCAATGATCAGCCGTCGTTGTTTGAGGAGCACAACTGATGCGCGTTCAGGGCGCGGTGCGCCGGCCTTCCTCTCGTGACATCGCCGACGGATTTTTGCTGCGATCGATTCGACAGGACTGGCGCGTCGCTTTCTCTGCAGCGGCCACCCCGCGGGCGCAAGACGATTGGGATTTCTGATGCGTGTACATCTGGGCGACTGGTGGACCGGCGATGACGCCGGCAAAACCCCGGCGCATCGTGTAGGCGCGGTGTTCCCGGACCTTCGTCGCGAGACATTCGGCGATGGGCGACCACGGCAGGCTGTGATGCTTGACTACGACCACAGCCGTTGGATTCCGTTGTGTAAGTGTGGGATTCCTACGCCAGCGGGCGGGCGTGGCGAGTATCCCGCAATGTTCTCCACTTACATGCCGTGGGCCGACCACGAGCGGTGCTCGACGTGTGAAGTACTGAGCCCGGCATTTGACTCCTGGCTACTCGACGGGCAATCCAGGAGCAACCGATGATCACCACGTGGATTGAATGGCTACCAACGGTGAGGCATCCCACAGCGGGCTGCTACCGGATCTCGCGCGGCTGCTCCTCGCCCCACGCCCTAGCGACGGTGGCCGACGTGGCGGCCAAGTGGAGGTGCAGCGATGAAATCCGGTGAGCTAGCGAAGCGTAGTGGGACGTGCCGCGTGTGTGAAGGCCCGATTACCTATTACCCGCGGCGCAGCGAGGACGTAGTACCTCGCAGTTGTGCCGTTGATGAGGCGGATCGATGGTCGCACGACGTTCTTGAGGACTGGATTACGCGGCCGCACCGGGCGCGGCCGCGCGGTGCGGTTGCGGCGGGCGCTTCGGGCAGCGGCAGTTCGGCACTCTCGGTAGCGGGAGGGAGACGGTCGTGATTGTGGGATGCTTCGCGCCGACTGGCTCAAATTGCAGAAATTGTTGCCTTTTCACCGGCGTGTCGCAACCATCTAATTTCTGCAATTCGGCAGAGTGTCTGAGTATGACAACTATGCAAGCGGGTACGAGGCGGCGACGGCACCGTCCTGGTGCTGGACGGCCCTCAAAGGGGGCTCGGATCGGCACCTATGCGCTGCTACCGAATCACCGGGTTCACGAATGGGTCACGAAGGTCTCCAGGGCCTACAACAATGCGCCGCTATCTCAGGTCGTGGCGGACTTGGTGTCCAAGGCGGCTGGGCATCCGGAGCTCGTGCGCGACCTGAATTCGGGCAGCCTGGCACTCGTTTTGCCTGGTGACGAGCATGAACTCGCATTAGATCTGGGGTCTGACGTTGCAGCCGGCGATCCCACAGAAGTCGAGATTTTTACCCGTCTTCCTGAAGTAGTTTGGGAGTGGGTGTGCGATATGGCTGACGCGCATGACACGTCGCTGAAGCAGATTGTCGGCGATGTCGTCTCCATCGCCGCCGGAGAACTTGAGTGTGTCCGCAAGCTCAACCAGGAGCCACAGAAGGAGGCGTTACCACTGGCCATCTGATTCTGAGGGGCCGCCGGCCCAACACGGAAATCTGAATATTGGCTGGTTGTGGTTGATCCACCCGGAACAGACAAAGGCCCCGCCGGAGGGGGCGGGGCCAAAGTCTGGACGGTTCGGAACCGAGTTGGCGCTCGGTCCCACGGTTCGCCCATAACCGGTATCCCCGAAGGGACTTAGTGCTGTTGACAAGCAAGTCTCACGGTAGCGCAGAAGCACCGCAATTTCCAGGTAGCGCACCGTCACAAATACGTATATCGCCGCAGGTCGACAAACGCGTGTCGTTTTTTGGACGTCCGCGGGTGGGTCTTCGATGACCTCCCCGGCACCCGACGATTCCGCCGTACCTGGCCCCGGAGCCGGTGAATGCGCTGATCACACGCGCATCGCCGGTACCTACCCATCTGAGCGTGCGGTGCCCCTTGAACGTCTACTCGCTGCGGCCATCAGCGCGACCCACTGCGACACGCCGGAGCCGGCTCGCGCTCGCTCATTGCCGTGCACCGCACACCTCCGCCTGACCGGTCGCGCTGGGCGCCATGGCCTTCGGGCGGCGGAATCACACACAGACGCACGGCAGTCTCATACCCCATCGGTGCACGCTCATCGGCGGCCGCGCACATGCATTGCTACCCACCGCCGCCCGGCATTCGGGACACAACAGCCGCCGGCAGTCACGATGTCCGCGCCTCGCGCGGACATCGTGTGGATGGTGTCCGATCCGGATGAAAACCCCTCTGCCGCATGGGAGGTGATCTCCGGCTGATCCGATGACCGCCGCCAGGCGGGACTGACAACTGGATAGCGGGATCGAACAGGACAAGCGCCCAGAGCGTGCGGACTGGAGAAGTAACTCAGACGGTCGGGAGGCCACTCTCCACCGAACTGAACAGAGACCCCCGAAGGGGTTCTGAACAGGATTCCTGAGTGCTGATCCTCGGAGGGCCAACTCCGAGGCCGCGATGAGAGCCAAGGGCCAACTTGATCTCTCGGTCCCCGTGATACGAGGAGAACACCATTGCTAGGTAGTTCTCAGGGTAGCTCCTACCCTGGACACAGTTCAAGACTTATAGGAAAGTCGTCACCGAACCGCCCGCTGAGCAGCGGAAATACCGGTGCGTCACCGGCGTGGCGTCCCAGCAATCCTCCTTCTGAGGGAAGTTGCCGGAATCACGCATACCGGTCGGGTTCCGCTGCCGCCGCCACGGCGAGCGCGGCCCCACAGCGTGCGGCCGCGCGCCGCCAACCGCGCGGCTCCAGGGTGCAACGCACGGCGTTCGCTGATACCGAGATCACCCTGGAGTACGCCTGCGCCCGGTCGGCTCGTGCTGAAGTACGTGCAGCTCGACGTCAATGGACCGAGCAGGCAGGCCAGGTCCCCCCAGAGATGCCTATGTGGACCAGCCGTGACGGTTGGGTCTCGGAACTGTCGGGGTGGCTGGCCGCCGATGACGGTCTTGATCACTGCCAACGGTTGCACATCAAGCCGGAGCTTGTGCTGCGGGTGGCAATGACGCTGGCGGCGCACGCCGATCACGGCACTGGTCGGCACTGCGCGGTCACCAACGCCACTGTGGCCCGCGGTGCGGGCTGCTCGGAGCGCACCGTGACCACCGTGCGCAAGGTGCTTGGTGCGTCCGGTTTGGCGGTTCTGATTCAGCAGGGACACGGGTCGCCGACCAGCGCACGTATCGGTTGGCGGCCCTCGATCTGGCATCTTGTCAGCCGGCGTCAGCCTGTGGATAACCCTGCTCGTCACGGTGGTATTTGCGACCTACCGCCATCCCGTAGGGATAGGCGGTTGAGTCACCTTAGAGATCAATCACCAAACGCGCGTACCCGCGCGTCGAAGATCAAATCTCATCGGTCGGCCAAGCGATCGCCGCGGCGCGGTCGCTGCGCGCCGCGGCCGCTGGCCATTCAACGGCTCGCTGATGAACTGGTCGGCAACAGCTACGGACGAGATCCGCTGTTGCGGGGCCTTCACCGGGGTCATATCGGCGCCATCTGCAATGCGCTCATGGTTTCGGGCATCGACCCAGCCGTGTGGTCAGCCACCCAGATCAGAAACGCTCTCAACGAGGACATGCGAACTCGGCGCAGTTCATGGCCCGACCGCATCGAGCGGCCGGCGGCCTTCCTCGCTTCACGTCTTCGGCGGCTGCCGCCGCGCCCTACGGGCGCACCGCGCGGCGGCCTAGACAGCAGGAAGGCACCAGCTGAGCGTGAAGGCTCCAGTCAGGCGCAGGCGGCGGCGCACGCGGACGTGCAGCGCTGGTATGCCGAGGTGAGCGCGGTGACCACCGCGCAGCAGCGCCGGACGGTGCTGCGCGCACACTCGGAGAAGTTCGAGGGATCGCGGGCCGCGACTGATCCGTTTGCAGCACTGGCCAACGCTGGCCGCCGCGCCGCTCGGCTCTTCCCGGATATCGCGTTGGTCGACGGCATGATGCGCTGGGCTCACCAGGTGCTGGGCGAGGAGTGTGACACCGCTGGGCTCGAACTTGGTTCGGCGCCAACGACGCTGGCTGATGACTTTGTGGCGAGGTTGGCGATCGGCGCGTGTGACTGCGTGCAGTGCGGTGCACCCAACGCTGTTGAGCGGCCGGAATTGCCGCTCAAGGCCATGTCGATGGTGTGTGACAAGTGCTGGCCGGAGATTGCTTCCGAACTTGGGTTGGCTAGCGAGGCAGAACGGGGGTAGCGGGCATGACGGATCTGCATGACGCGCCCACGCAGACGCGACGAACCGCACCCCACGGTGAGGCAGCTGGTGATGGCCGCCAGCCGCCGCAGGATCTCGGCGCCGAGCAGTCGGTGCTCGGCGGGATGTTGCTGAGCAAGGACGCGATCGCCGACGTACTGGCCCGGTTGCGGCCCGGGGACTTCTACCGGCCTCACCACCAAAGCATCTACGAGGCGGTCCTGGACCTGTACGGCAGAGGGGAACCCGCTGATGCGGTGACTGTGGCCGCCGAGCTGGATCGCCGCGGGGCTCTGCAGAGAGTCGGCGGCGCCCCGTATCTGCACACCCTGCTTGCGACAGTGCCGACAGCGGCCAATGCCGGCTACTACGCGGGCATCGTCGCGGAGAAGGCGTTGCTGCGCAGGTTGGTGCAGGCCGGAACCCGCGTGGTGCAGTACGGCTACGCCGGCGCCGAAGGGGCCGACATCGACGAGGTCGTCGACCGGGCGCAGGCCGAGGTGTACGCGGTGAATGAACGCCGCGCATCCGAAGATTTCTTCGTCCTGGATGACCTGCTGCAAAACACCATGGATGAGATCGACGCCATCCAATCCGGATCCGCGCTTTCCCAGGGTGTCCCTACCGGGTTCGCTGAACTCGACGAGCTCACCACCGGCCTACACGGTGGGCAAATGGTCATTGTCGCAGGACGTCCTGGGCACGGAAAATCTACCCTTGCACTCGATTTCATGCGGTCCTGCTCGATCAAGCATGGTATGGCCAGCATCATCTTCTCGTTGGAGATGAGCAAGTCGGAGATCGTGATGCGCCTGCTGTCCGCGGAGGCCCGGATCAAGCTCGCCGACATGCGCGCAGGGCAACTCAGCGACGATGACTGGGCCAAGATGGCGCGCCGGATGAGCGAGATCAGCCAAGCCCCGCTCTACATCGACGACTCGGCCAACCTCACCATGATGGAGATACGGGCAAAAGCCCGCCGGCTCAAACAGAAGACCGACCTGAAGATGGTGGTGGTCGACTACCTACAGCTGATGACATCCGGTAAACGCGTCGAGTCCCGACAAGCCGAAGTGGGCGAGTTCTCCCGAAGCCTCAAACTGCTCGCAAAAGAACTGAACGTCCCAGTGATCGCCCTGAGTCAGCTCAACCGCGGACCCGAGCAGCGAGTCGACAAAATGCCCCAGCTCTCTGAACCGTCCCGGGTTTCATGCACCCTCAGGTTTCTGTGATCCGGCCGGTCTACCGGTCACGAGTTGGGAATAGTAGCGGGCTTCGGCTTCGGCCGGCGGAATGCGTCCGAGGCGGTGCATCAGGCGCTGCTGGTTGTACCAGGCGACGTAGTCGGCGGTGATGTATTCGACGTCGCCCACGGTGTTCAGTGGGCCGCGGCGAAACGGGGAATCCGCCCGGACACATTCGTTCTTGTACAGGCCGATGGTCGTCTCAGCCAGCGCGTTGTCGAAGGCATCCCCAACACTGCCCACAGACGGGCGAATTCCCGAAAGGCTCAGTGTCTCACCGAATCTCACACTCGTGTACTGCGAGCCGGCGTCGCTGTGATGGATTGCGCCGTCGACGGGATGGCCTTGGCGGGCACGCAGTGCAGCGGCCTGACGCAGCGCGGATTCGACGAAGCGGGTGTGCTTGGACGCCGAGGCTTCCCAGCCCACGATCGACCCGGCGTAGACGTCGATGACGAACGCGACGTAGACGAACACGCCGGTGACGAGCTTGACGTAGGTGAAGTCGGCCACGAGCAGCACGTTGGGTGCGGCCACCCCGAACTGGCGGTCCACCAGGTCCGGCGGTCGCACCGCCTCCGGGTCGGGGATCGTGGTGCGGACCCTCTTCTGGCGGCGCACGCCTTGCCAGCCGTTCTTGCGCATCAGGCGTTCCACGGTGGACTTGGCCACCGGGATGCCCTCACGCTGCAGATGGGCCCACATCTTCAGCGACCCGTACAGCGACTCGGGCCTGCGGCGTCCGTGCTCATCAGGCTCGTAGTAGCCGGCTAGGATCTCGGTGATCGTGGCGTCCCACAGGGCCCGTTTCGAGGGCGCCCGCACCGCCCAGGCATGAAATGTCCGCGGGGCGATCGGCACGGCGTGCTCGGTGAGCACGCGGCAGATCGGAGCGACCCCGAAACGGTCCCGGTGGGCGGCGATGAACTCGCAGACCGTAGCGGTCAGCGGCGGTTGCGCGAGTCGCTCTCCCGCACGAAGAAAGACGTTGCCGCCTTGAGGATTTCGATAGTCTGCTCCAGCTCGGCGTTACGCCGTTTCAACGCCCGGATCTCCGCAGCCGCCTCCGAAGAGACCCCGTCTCGATCACCGTCATCGACCTGTTGCTGGCGAATCCAATTACGCAGCGTCTCGGCGTTCATCCCCAACCGTTTGGACACCGCGGTAATCGCCGCCCACTCGCTCGGATAGTCCTCCCGGTGCTCGCGCACCAGACGGACCGCCTTCGCTCGGGTCTCCGGGTCGTACTTGCTCGGCATGACATGCACCTTCCCAAGGAAGGAGGTGCGCATCAAACGCGGGATGGTTCACTCTGACCTACGTGAGAGCGGCAATTTGGAACAGGACTGCGACCTCGCGATCCTCGTCCATCGCCCCGACGTCTACGACCCAGACAGCCCCAGAGCAGGAGAAGCAGACCTCATGATCGCCAAGAATAGGCACGGAAGAACCCAAACCTGCACCGTCGCAGCGACATTGCACATGTCATCGTTCCGAGATCTGGCACGCGGGCACTGACAGTTTTGTAGGTTCTCAATTTTGGCTGCACTTTCTCAAGTTCGGCTGCACCACCGCTGCATTTGTGCAGTGAGCGTGAGACACGATGAGGTCGCGCTAGGCCTCTTTCAACGCGCTGTCGCGGTGCGCCCATAGGCTGGACACCACTATGGCTCTTGACCTTGTTACGTCGGCTCCGTTGCGGTCAGTGCAGAGCTTGACCGCGCTGGTGGAGGCAATTCGTCGCGCCGATCCAGGAACCCAGGAAACGCATTGGCTGGAATGGAAGAGCACGCTGGGTTTCGGAACCAAAGCTGATCGGTTCGCCGCGGCACGCGCCATCATCGCCTTCGCCAACCGCGATCCGGTCAGCGCGGCACGTGAGTGCGGCGGGGAAGCCTATCTCGTGGTCGGGGCGGCCCCCGGCCACGTTTCCGGCGTCGCCGAGGTACTCGACGCTGCGGCGTTGCACGACAAACTGCGGCCCTATGTGGATGGCCCGAACTGGTCGGTGGACTACGTCGAGGTCGACGACCGCAGCGTGGCGGTCTTCACGGTAGCCGCGCCGCGCCCCGGAGACCGGATCCACTCACTGGTCACCACCTATGAGAACAACCGGTCGGGCACGGTGTTTCACCGCGGCGTGGCCAGCTCGGCTCCGGCGACCCATCGCGAGCTGGTGATGCTGCAGGACCGGTTGCTGCAGGATCCGCCGCAACCGCTCGGCGAGCAGTTTCGTGACGCGGTTGGCCAGGGCAATCCGTTGGTGGTCGACCGGATGATGCGCTCCACGGTTCAGAACCTGCAGACCGAACGTGCCGACGCGCAGATGTTCCCTCCGACGTTCAACAGCCGCGTCCCCGTGGAGCAGCTGCGCCAGTATTTGGCAATGGCGCAGCGCTACGAGCAGCTCTCCGCCCCCATGCTGGATCAGCTCATCACCGGCTGTGCGTGGCCCAACGCTGATCACGAGCGGATCTGGACGGAGACGATGGCCGCGCTGGCCCAACCGACACCGCTGCCTGACACGGTGACCGGGCGTTTGCGTGTCGGCGGCACCCAAGCCTTGATCGTGGAAGGCCGCGATGAGCGTCTTGAGGCGTTGGCGATGCTGCCGGCCACGCTGGCGCTCTACGCCGGCGCGATCGCGGCGGTGCAGGGGCGCAACTTCGGCGCCCTGCGGGCGCTGACCACCGATGCCGCGGTCCCGTGGTCGATCACCCACCCCAACTTGCGGGTGACGGTGATCGAGAAGGTGGGCCCGTGGGAAGCGCTGTCGCGCGACGAAAGCTTGGCGTTGACGCTGCGGGCAGCCCAAATCTCGGGCGACGCTGCGGAATTGGAGCGCCGCCTGGGCGAGATCAGCCAACGGCGATGGCGCAAGCCGCCGTTTGTCTGCTCGTCGTATCTGTTCGACGCACTGCGGCCGCACTTCGCCGACCTCTACGGTCTGACGCGCTACACCGAACTGTTTCACGAGGCCGAGATCATGTTCTCCCTCGTCGTGGCCGACCAGATGGCCCAGGACCGCGTGTTCACCGAGCCGTGGTTGGGGTTGTTCGTCACCGACGCCGGCCAGACGGCCCGCCTGCAGGACAGCCGCTACGGCGCGGTGTTGGCCACGATGGAGGCCGCGGGCGCGCAGTGGCCACCGTTGCAGGCGGGCATGTTCAGTGGGGCACGCGACCGGCTGACCGCCGCCGCTCAGCGGATCACCGAATATACCGAGCAGATGCGCCACCGCGTCCCCTGAACGATTAGGGCATCAGCGCCGGCGTGGTGGTCGCGGGCGCAGCCGGTGTGACCGCACCGGCTGCGGGGCCGGCGCTATGCGACCGCGATGTGGGGTCGCGGGGGTTGTCTGGCTTCTCTAGAAACGGGACTTGTTCGGCGATGGTGGTCTAATCGCGGGTATGTCTGAGCTGTTTTTTGCGGATAACTCGTCGGGAGCGCTGGAGGCCGGGCAGTCTCGGGCGGTCAGCCCGCTGACTCGCATCATCGTGCCGCGGCCCGGTGAGCCCCTCGACGTTCGCAAGCTCTATATAGAGGAATCGGAGACCAACGCCCGGCGTGCCCACGCGCCCAACCGCACGACGCTACAGATCGGCGCGGAGTCCGAGGTCTCGTTCGCGACGTACTTCAACGCGTTCCCTGCCAGCTATTGGCGGCGCTGGTCGATCCTGGAATCGGTCGTGCTGCGTGTCGAGCTCGCCGGCAGTGCCCGCGTCGATGTGTACCGCTCCAAGTCCACCGGCGCCCGGATCACCATCGGCGGCGCGCCGATCCACAGCGCCACGGGATCCGACTTCGACGAACCCGCGGCGCTGGAGTTCGAGATCGAGCTGGCCCCGTTCGAGGATGGCGGCTGGATCTGGTTCGACATCACCACTGATGCCAAGTCCACGTTGCACCACGCCGGCTGGTACGCGCCGATCGCCGCGCCCGGCAGGGCGAGCATCGCTGTCGGCATCCCCACGTTCAACCGTCCGTCGGACTGTGTGAACGCCCTGGCCGCGTTGACCTCGGATCCGGTGGTAGACGAAGTGATCAGCGCGGTCATCGTCTCCGACCAGGGCACCAACAAGGCTAAGGACCATCCCGGGTTCGATGCCGCCGCGGCCGCGCTGGGCAATCGGCTGACCATCCACAACCAGCCCAACCTGGGTGGTTCCGGTGGCTACAGCCGGGTGATGTACGAGGCGCTGAAGAACACCGACTGCGAACAGATCCTGTTCATGGACGACGACATCGGCATCGAGCCGGACTCGATCCTGCGGGCGTTGGCGCTCAACCGGTTCGCGAAGGTCCCGACGCTCGTCGGCGGTCAGATGCTGAACCTGCAGGAGCCTTCGCACCTGCATGTGATGGGTGAGGTGGTCGACTCCGAGAACTTCATGTGGTCGGGAGCGGTCAACACGGAGTACGACCATAACTTCGCGAAGTACCGGCTCAGTGACGAGGAGGAGTACCGCAGCCGGCTGCTGCACCGTCGTATTGACGTCGACTTCAACGGCTGGTGGATGTGCATGATTCCGCGCCAGGTGGCCGAGGAGTTGGGTCAGCCGCTGCCGTTGTTCATTAAGTGGGACGACGTCGAATACGGGCTGCGTGCCGGTGAGCACGGCTATCCGATGGTGACGCTGCCGGGCGCGGCGATCTGGCACATGGCCTGGAGTGACAAGGACGACGCGATCGACTGGCAGGCGTACTTCCACTTGCGTAACCGGCTTGTCGTCGCGGCGATGCACTGGGACGGTAACATTCGCGGTCTAGTGGCCAGCCATCTCAAGGCGACGATCAAACACCTTATCTGCCTTGAGTATTCGACTGTCGCCATCCAGAACAAGGCGATGGACGATTTCCTGGCCGGACCCGATCACATCTTCTCGATCCTGGAGTCCGCGCTGCCCGACGTCCGCAAGCTGCGTCAGGAGTATCCGGACGCGGTGGTGCTGGAAAGTGCGACGGCGCTGCCTGCGCCGTCGGACAAGAAGTGGCGCAGGAAGGTCGTCATCCCGACCAATCCGCTGGCGATCTCGATCCGGTTGGGCCGCGGTGTCATGCACCAGCTCAAGCCGCACGACCCCGTCCATCACCGGCGTCCGCAGATCAACGTCGCGACGCAGGACGCGCGGTGGTTCTTGCTGTGCAAGGTCGACGGGGTGACCGTGACCACCGCGGACGGACGGGGTGTGGTCTACCGTCAGCGCGACCGCGCCAAGATGTTCGCCCTGCTGCGCGAATCAGTCGGGCTCAGCATCCGTGTCAGCACCGCATTTCCAGGAATGCGCCGCACCTACCGCCACGCCCGACCTCGCCTCACAAGCCCCAGTACTTGGCAGCAGATTTTTGAGGCCAGCAAGCCCGTTTAGCTGAGACAGAATCTGAGACGTCTTCATTCACCACAAAAGAGACAGCACGGTCAGTTCGGAATGGCGGAGCTTGGAATGGTCCGCGCGAATGGCCACGATGGAGCGCGTGGGGTCAGCCCCGTCAGCACGCGCCGAAGCTATTCCACGCTTCGTGTGCATCGAAAAGGTGACGCCATCGTCGGCGATTTCAGTGCGCCAACCGCAGGCAGAGACCGAGACGCCTAGGTTACGGACCCAGGATGTGGCGGATCATGCTGTCGAGGTCGCGGGCGTCCGCGACCACGGGGGTGCCCTGCATGAACGTGGTCATCACGCCGCTGATGAATGTCATGACCATGACCGCGCGCTGCTCGATGAGGTCGTCGGGTGTGGACGGATCACTCCCATACCACTGCGCGATCACCTCGCGCGCGAGCGCAACGAACTGCTCGGTGCCGCGGCGCATCGTCGAGGCGAGGTCATCGTCGCCGCGGGCGGCGAGCAGGATCTCGAAGCGGGCCCGCGTCCGGGTGAGATAGGGCTCAGCTCCCGACAGCATGACCAGACGTGCCAGACCGAGCGTCCCTGAGTAGCCGGTGGACTCGTCGTGAGCGAGCTCGGACATCAGGGACAGGTCGGCGAGGTCGAGTTCGGCGATGCGGCTAGCGGTGGCGTGGAGAAGCGCTTGCCGGGTACGGAAGTAGAACGAGGTCGTTCCGTCGGGCACCCCGGCGTGCTTATCGACCTTGGGGTGGCTCAGGCCGCGGGCGCCGTTGGTGCCGAGCAGGTCGATCGCAGCGTCGGCAAGGTCTCGGCGGCGCTGCGGAGCGTTGTACTTACGGCGGCTGGCGATACCGGTAATGCTATCGAGCGGTGTGACTCTCGGCGGGGATCACTCACCCGGTCGACGGACGGCGGAGAGGTGCCGGCACCGAGCGCGCGCCATTTTCTCTAGAAAATTAGAGAAAAGTCTTCCGTTTGCTTCACCAGATTGTTACTTTCGGGCGGTGATCAGGACTGGCGCGGGGCTGCTCGTTATGGCGGCTTTCTTAGCTGTCGGCATGGTGCTCACCCTTGGGAGCGTTCGGGCAGGCGCCGATGACTGGTACCCGTTCTACAACGAGGACGAGTACACCGCGTTCTACACCCAACCGAATCCGGTGCCGGACGCCGCGCCCGGGGACCTGATCCGCACCGAGCCGTCACGGCTGGTCCTTGAGCCCTCCGGTCAACTGGGGACTATTCAGGCCACTGGGACACGGATCATGTACCGCAGCACCGACGCCCACGGCACACCGAACGTGGTGACGGGCACCTACTTCGAGCCGTTCACCCCCTGGCCTGGGGAGGGGCCTCGGCCGTTGATCGTCTACGGCCCTGGCACTCAAGGCCAAGGTGACCAGTGCGCGCCGTCGCGGCAGTTCAACCAGGGCATCCACTGGTCTCCGTACCTGGACATCATGCTGAACTACGAGATGGGTTTCGTCGAGACTCTTGTCCGGCGCGGGTTCGCCATCGTGATGACCGACTATGAGGGTCTGGGGACCATCGGTGTGACGCACACCTACGTCAACCGACTCTCCCAGGGCCAGGCCATGCTCGACGCGGCTCGGGCGGCTCGGCACTTGCCGGACACGTCGCTCATTCCCGATGGCCCGGTTGCGTTCTGGGGATACTCCCAAGGCGGTGGTGCCGCGGCATCGGCTGCCGAACTGGCACCGGCCTACGCCCCCGAACTCGACATCGTGGGGACCTACGCTGGTGCGCCGCCAGCTGATCTGGCCGAGCTGTTGCCCTACGCAGACGGCAGTGCCCTGGTGGGGGTGATTGGCTACGCGCTCAACGGTGTCATGCAGTCTTACCCGGAGGCCGAGCCGAAGATCCGGGCCCTGCTCACCCCGCGCGGTCAGGACTTCGTCGACAAGACCAAGAACCAGTGTGTCGGGGAATCGGTCATCAAGTTCATGTTCCGGCACCTGCAGCCCTACTTCAACCAGCCGATCCCGGAGTTGCTGGCCGATCCGCAGTTCCGGGGACTGCTCGACCTGCAGAAGCTCGGCACCCTGAAACCCAATGCGCCCGTGCTGATCAACAGCAACCGTTACGATCCTTTGGTGCCCTACGGGCCCGCCGTTCAACTAGGTCGGGATTGGTGCGCGAAAGGTAGCGATGTCGAGTTCCGCACCAACGAAGGGCCGCCGATATTCAACAAGCTGGTCATCAACCACGCGTTGCCGATGGTCGTCGACGGGGAACCGGCCATGCAATGGATCGCTGACCGGTTCAACGGAGTAGCGACTACACCCAACTGCGGCCAGTTCTAGGGGCGTGTATCGAAAGTGCTGGTCGTCGGCGTGGCGCCGCCGAGAATGACGTGCAGTCTTCGCCCGGTCGTGCTGGGATCAATTCCTGTGAATGATTACTTTCTCGATGAAGCCGACTTGGCGGACAGGATGGAGCGGAACCTGGCGGAACACGCCTGCCATCTGCACCGGAGTATGTTCGGTGCGACCGTCGCGGAGGCCGGTGATCTCCTGGTCGCGGACAGCGGTCTGGACGATGACACGTTCAACATCGTCGCAGCGGCTCGCTTCACCGCCGGCGACGCTGCGGCCCGTATCTCCGAGACCGTCGGGTCGCTGGCCGGCACCGGCCGCGGTTTCTCCTGGTGGGTGGGACCTGCCTCGACACCGACAGATCTCACCGCCCGCCTGACCGCGGCCGGTCTACCGGTGTCCGAGCGTGAGACGGCGATGTGGGCCGAGCTGGACGACACCCTACCGATTCCCTCTGTCCCGGGTCTGGACATCCGAACGGTGACCACGCCCGAGCAGCTCGCCGATTACGCTACGGTGCTTGCCGCGAACTGGAATCCACCCGCTGAAACCGTCTGTGATTTCTTCGCTCAGGCTGCTTCCCAGGCGCTGGCCGCTACCTGCCCGGCCCGGTACCTGGTGGGCTACGTGGAGAACCGTCCGGTCTGCTCCGCCGAGGTGTTCCACCACGCTGGAGTCGCCGGCATCTACAACATCTCCACCCTGGACGCCCACCGCCGACGCGGCTACGGCGGAGCCATCACGCTCGCGACCCTTCACGCTGCCCGCGAGCGAGACCATGGCATCGCGGTCCTGCAGGCGTCGGCCGACGGCGAGCCTGTGTACCGGCGCCTGGGGTTCCGCGCCTGCGGCCAGTTCGTCGAACATGCCATCAGCACCTGAACTTCCACAACTCCACGGACATCCTTCGTCGCCCTTGATCGAGCTGGTCACAGCTATTCATTGATGGCCGCTACGAGGACAGTGGCCTCGTAGCGGCCCGCGCGCTTGTCGTATCTCGTGGCCACGGCTCGATTCCTGTTCAGGCGGTTGATGCCGCGCTCGACGGCATGCCGAGGCTTGTAGTCCTCGGCGTTGAATCCGGGCGGCCGGCCACCGAGGGAACCGAGCGTCTTGCGGTTGCGTGCCTGGACGGCCTTGTCCGGAATGGTGCAGCGGATCGAGGACCAATCCCGGCGTCGCTTGGTTTTGATCGCTGATTCGGGAGTCGTTTGATCACGGATTTGGGGGTCACCTGGGGCAACTGAATGCCGGGTTGGTCCTGCTTGATGAGCGGGTAGTGCTTTGATCGCGCTCACGGATAATTGAGGAATGTTGCTACGTTGGGATGACCAGGAAGTGCACGTCAACGATGCTGAAGAGCTGGAGTCTCGGCTTGAGTCATTGGCGAAACCAGGGTCTGCGCCGGTGTTGGTGAGCATGGCTGGCTCGGCAGGAGCTTTGTCGCTTGGGCTCGGGCATCAAAGCGGCGGGCTGCTGCTGTTTGCCGACAATGATCGATCCCAACCGCCGCTTCACAGTGTGGGAGTTGGTGATGCCGGCGGCGATGAAGTCGAGTTCGCCCGCGGCGACGCCACGTTCAGCTTCTTTCCTCGGTGTTTGGTCGACCACGGTGTGATGGTTCAGGCGGCTCGCGAGTTCTTCGATACTGGGACACTGCCCACGTGCGTTGTCTGGGAGGCTGAACCGTCGCCAGCGACCGGGAATGCTGCCGTGCTCGGCACCTAACCGTGAGATGCATCTATGCTCCTCGCGTGGCGATGAGTTCAGCCGACCGAGAGCGCGTGTTCGCCGCCGTGGCGTGTGGACGGCGAGCAATCGCAGAGGTGATCGAAGGCCTGGGCCCCGAGCAGTTGGCGACACCGAGTTTGTGTGTCGGATGGGATGTCAAAACTGTTGCAGCGCACTTGGTCAGTGACTTTGAAGATGGATTCTGGGGCTTTGTCGCGAGCGGGATTCGTCACGGCGGTATGGACCGTGGCATCGACGCCTTGGCGCGCCGTCGTGCTGACGCTCCTGTCGCCGACATCGCTGCTGCGCTTCGCCAGGGGGCCGACCATAGAATTAGCCCACCAGTCACGGGGCCTCTGACCGGACTCACGGATGTGTTGGTCCACGCCGCTGATATACACATACCGTTAGCCATTCCGCGCACCGTGGATCCAGAACACGTGACGTGGGTGCTCGACTTCCTTACCAGCCGAAGGCAACTGGGGTTTTTCCCGCGCGGACGCTTGCGCGGGATCTCCCTTGTTGATGAGGTTACGGGCTGCACGTGGGGGACCGGACAGCCTGTTGTGGGCCCGAGGGAATCGTTGATGCTCGCGGTGTGTGGTCGCATTGCAGCGTTTGACCGGCTATCCGGGCCGGCCGTGCCGGTGCTGCGCGCCAGGCTCATGTGAACGCGACCCTCACCGTCGGCGAGGGTCGCGCGGTGGGTCGGTGACTGTCGAATTAATAATCAACAACCGCCGTTGTGGGTGCGATGGGTGCTGGACCAACTAGAAACGAGCCAGTTTCGGACGTTGGCCCTGTGTTGGGCCGTCGTTAGGGTTGGTTGCACGTGGTCGAGACTCGACAGGTGGGGGTTTGTGGATGGCGCGGGTCCGGGCGATCGGCCGCAGACGTCTCGGGCCTGCTGCGCGTAGGGCGTTGATCCCCGGGTCTGGCCTGGTGTTGCTCAGCTCAGCGACCGGCGGCATGCACGGCGACATCTTCCAACTCTATGTCGTCGACACGCTGGGCTACAGTCCGAGTCTGGTCAGCGTTATCGCACTCGGCATGATCGTCAGCATTCCCGTCCAGTTGTTGGCGCCTGGCATCGTCAGCCGCTTCGGACATCGCACCGTGATGGTGGCGGGCTCCCTCACGCTGGCCCCTGCACTGCTGCTGTTGTTCTCGGCAGGCTTGATCATCGACGGATCGCGGATCGCCGCCGCCGCGGTTCTATTCGCGGGGGCCACCGTGGCCGGGGTGGGGATCTCGATTTGCTTCGGCGCGGCCTGGACTGCGTGGTACGTGGAGTTTGCCGAACCTGCCGATCGGCCGTTGTTCCTAGCCATGTTCAGCTTCGCCGCCCAAGGGACGGTCATCATGGCCTTCTTGGTGCAGACGGTCTGCTTCGACGGTGCGGTCACCGAGGTCTTTTACCGCGGCGTGGTGATCTACTGCCTGATCTATCTGCTCGGGTCGATCATCGTGTACCGCCATCTCCCAGAAACGACGGTGCGCGAGCCGATTTCGACGTTTGGTAAGGGCGGATGGCGCGAAGCCCTGCGTGACCACCGCGGCCGGTTGGTCGTGTTCGGGTCGGCGGCGCAGTTCGTGATCGGTGTGCCGCTGCTGGCGGTCTACGCGTTGACCGTGCTCGATCTCCCCGCCGCGGCAATCGGGGTGATGCTCATCGTTCGCTCGGCGGCATCTTTTGTGTTCGCACCGGTGGCCGGCTGGTTCATCGGCCGGATCGGCACGACCACCTCGATCCGGGTCCTCGGCGTAGCACTGGCCGCCCAGATGGTCCTGTGGACACTCCTGCCCAGAGTCGGTCACCACCTCGCGGCCATCGCCGCCTTCACCGTGCTGGTCGTGCTGTCACAGGTGTCGCGCTACGCCTTCGGCTTAGCGATGTCGGCCATCGCCTTCGATGTCGTAGAGCCAGAGCACCGAGTCCGAACTTTCGCTCTGGTCGACGCGGTCTCGTCGGCGGCGATGCACCTGAACCTTGCCGCTGGCGGCGCCCTAGTCGCTGCCAGTTCGACGGCCGCGTTGCTCGACACATCATGGATCCGACTGGATCCCGTCAAGATCGTCACCGCGGCCGGCACCGTGATCATCGCGTATCTGACGGTCGCGTTTCACCGTATGGCAACAGGTTTCGTCAAGCAGTCACTACCTGATGAGACTACCCAGAAGCAGCGCACAATCCGAGACGAAATGTGAGGTGTCCACATTCCCTAGAAGTGAGACAGCATGCTGGGACAGCGACCTCGGCCGCTTTGCGGCCATGGAGGTCCTTCGGCGTGCTGCGGGGTTTCGTCCTAGGACTGTCTGCGAGGCTGCCGATGTGGCTAGTTGGCGTTAGGGCGGTGAGATGCGGCTATCTGAGATCCGACGACACCACTGAGTTGGGCCTACCTGCGGTGCACGCGGAGTCGTAGGTTGTCTGGTTTGAGGGTGAGGGTTTCTGAGACTTGCAGTTTGTAGTCACGTTCGGGTTCGAGGGTGAATTGGTGCAGCGTGGCAGCCAGGGTCAGCATGATTTCGTGGAGGGCGAACTGGCGGCCAATGCAGGCGCGGGCCCCGGTGCCGAAGGGCTTGTAGATGTGCGGTGGCAGGGCGCGGATGGTGTCGGGCAGGAAGCGGTCGGGGCGAAACTGATCGGCGTCGTCGCCCCAGGTGGCGGTGTCGCGGTGTGCGGCGAGCAGAAGAACGAAAACCCAGTCGCCCTTCTCGAATTGGTACTTGCCGTCGCCGATGGCGGTGGTTGTTTTGGCTTGCCGGAAGTAGCCGGGTGCGACAGGCCACAGGCGCAGCGTTTCGTCGACGATGCGGCGCAGGAAGCGCAGACGGGCTACGTCGTCGAAGGCGATGTCGGGGAACGAGCGCTCGGGCCAGCGCTGATCGATCTCAGCCTGGGCGGCGGCGAGAACGTCGGGGTTGTTAGCCAGGTAGTGCAGGGCGAAGCTGATGGCGTTGGCGGAGGTTTCGCTGCCGGCCACGAGCAAGGTCAGGATCTGGTTGGCGATGTTGGCGTCGTCGAGGTATTCGCCGGTAGAGGGATCAGCGGTGTTGAGCATGAAGTCGAGCATGTCCTGGGGCCCGGCGTGTGCGCCGGCGCGGCGGCGGGCGTCGATGATGGTTGCGACTTGCTCGCGCAGCCACACCTTGTCCTGTTGGTGCTGACGCCGCTGTCCCTTCCCGAACAGCGTCTCGTAGAAGGGGATTGCGTCGGTGCGTCGGTTGGCGTACTTGAGTTCGCGGAGCACCGTGGTGATGAAAGGGTCATCGCTGGTGTCGCCGAGCTTGTTGAAGGAGTGGCCTATGCCGGCGCGGGCGACGATCTCGGTGGTGAGTCGGTTCGCTTCGGCGGGCACGTCGATCCAGGATGTGGTGTCGGCGCGGGCGCTCCAGGCGTCGATGAGTTCGGCGACGGTTGCGGCCATGGTGGGGTGGTAGGACGCCATGGCGGTCTTGGTGAAGGCCGGCATGAGGATGGCGTGTGCTTTGGCCCAGTTGGGCTCGTGGTTGTAGGCGGTGAAGAGGCCGTCGCCGGCGACGGGCCGCAGCTTGCGTAGTGAGTGGCCGACGTGCTTCTCCCAGGTGGCTTCGTCGTTGACCTCGTTGATGAGTCCGGTGTCGGACAGCACAATGACGGGGAAGTTGAATATGCGTTGCTCGACGATGCCGCCGTGTGCGGTGATGTCGCGGGCAAGGCCCTGGGTGGGTTTGGCCATGTCGATGGTGAGAAGGTCGCCGAGGATCGGTAGGCGCCATCGGGGGTGCGGCAGGGACGCGCTGGAGGTGCTGGTCATGAAGTGTCGCTCATCTCGTGTTGTGGGTTGGCTGCGGCTTCAGCGTGCGGCCACCAACGGGCAAGGCGGAGCAGCTCGTCGGTCTCCTCGTCGAGGTTGGTGGAGCGCGTGCTGAGCACGGTACTGACGTCGAGGGGAGTCGGCTCTTCGCCAGCGTATTTGGCCTGGACCGCGAGGGCGAGCTGCAGCGCGTCGATCGCGTCTTGGCGGAGGCGGACCGACACCATCTGTGTGGTGAGGAATCGTTCCGCGACGGTAGTGGGTACGTCGCGGAAGTACGGGCGGAGCTGCAGAATGGCGTCGCGAATCTGCACGGTGGCTTGGTGGAGTTCGAGCGGGCTCCTACGGCGGGAGGTGCTGGGTGTCCGCAACTCGAACGCGGCTTCAGGGACGGCGGCGAGCATGGCGTCCCGTAGCGGCTGGAGCCGGCGCCAACGACGGCTGGTTAGGTCGAAGCCCGCCTTGGCGAAGATGGCGAGAGCGAATGGGATGGAGGCCAGGACGTTGGCCCCGACTGATTCGGAAAAGAAGATGAACCCATGCAATGCGAGTCGGTAGTCCTGGCTGTAGAGCCAACCCAGTTCTTCGAAGGCCGCCAGGATGGGCGCCTCGATGCTGCTTACTCCGATGGACAGTCCGATTGTCAAACCGCCGACAGCGATAAGGCGCTCTTGGCGGCGGGCGTTGGGGCGCCGCAGTTCTCGGAAAGACAGCACGGTGAGTTGAACTCCGAGGATGCACAGCAGGAGGACGTAGAGGCTCCACGCCAGCACGCTGCTCCACCCGCCGTAGGCTTCCAGAGTTTCGCCGGCCGATCGTGCGGGCGTGGCGGCGAGCCAGAACGCGGCGGCCAGCAGTGTTGCGGCGAAGCGGTGGAAGCGTTGTCGGCGGCGAACGGCTTCCGGGGATAGCCGGGTCCACATGGTGATGAAGCCCATGAATTCTGCCGCTGTGAAGATCATGAGCACGAGCGAGAGCTGCTGGGTCGCCGTGACTGGCAGGATGCCGGCAGCAGCGAGAGGGTCTTGAACGGCGCGTTCGCGTATGAGGTTGACGACGAGCATTCCGGCCAGAGTGTGGTTGAGGTAGCGCTCCCACAGGCTGTTGTTGAAGAAGAGGTATCGGAGAGCGACTACGACAGCCATGAAGGCCAAGAGGGGCCAGGCGATGTGGCCCGGAATGGTGGCGGTCATCGTCTCCGGAGGAAGACGCCGCCCATCACCGACTGTTCATCGGCGGCCTCTGCTGCGGCGATCATCAGAATGTTGGCGAACATTTCTGCGTCACGTTCTTGGGTGGAGTCGAAGTTCGAGCGGCCGAGTACGGCTTGAATGGTACGAGGGTCGATCGCGGGCAGGATCTTGCGGCACAAGTCGTACTCGCGGTCGCGGTTCTGGCCGAACGCCGGTGCGCGGTCGTGGCCCAGCATCATATGGCCGACCTCGTGGCAAATTATCTGATCGGCGTGGTACGGACTCGTACCGATTTCGTGGGCGATCACGTCTTCGTGTTCGCGGGTAAGCCAGAGCCCGCAGGGGCTGCCGGCCATTGCTGTGGTATCGGTGGGGACCAGCCGGATCGGGCGACCGCGAAGCTCGGAGAGGTTGGCAATAAATGCCTCTCGGTCCCAGGGAACGGGAATGGGCAGCTCACGGGCCATCGCGAGCATGTCTTCGTTTGAAACGGCCATCTTGATTCTTCCCCGTGTGCACATACAGGCGGTAGCCGCTGCGGATACCGCGCGTAATGACCATAACCCGCTTTCAGCTAAGCGGTCTGAATCACAAAGCGAAGCCACGAGGTCAGTTGTGTTGTCGGCGCTTGAGGTCGGTCCGTGCGCCCTGCCGTGGCCGTTGCCAGTTGGCACCAGTTTCCGGTAGTCAGCCGGGGTTGGCTGCGGACCTGAGCGTGTCCCAGCCACACGCGATGAGCCCGGTGCACGATGGCAGCAGAGCCCACGGTGGGAATCAGCAACGTGCAATACCACGCGACCGGATTGGATCGACGATGAGCAACGCCGCACTGATCACGACCTTGGCTGCGGTCATCCGCGACGTCGACGGTGCGCATCGCCTGGGGGCGGCCGAACTTGCCGAAGCGTTGGTCAGCCGCGGCGTGACGATCACCGACCCCGCAGAGCAGCTCTACGCAACCGCAGTCGACGCCGGCGACGGAACCGTGCAACCTGTCTCGACGCCGTCCCGAACGTCAACCGAGGCCGAAGATGACCTGGCAACGCTGCTCGGCGACGACTACTACCGAGACCGCCGACCGTTCATCGCAACGGCCCCGCGGCAAATCTGGAGTCCCATCGCGCCGGCCGACGGTTCCCATGGGTGAGCAGTTCTACGGCCTGCCCGTAGCCGGCCAGGACGGCACGCAACTATCCGGAGAGCGCCGCGGGCGCGAGGACCGGCCGAGGCCGCGGCGCCAGTGCGCTTACTGCTACATCAACCGCTTGGCGAATCGGAGCCGCGACCCCAGGTGCTGCGAGGTGCGCCCGCAGGAAATGCTGCGACCAGCGCACCGTGAGGGGTGTGACCAACGGCTGAGAGAACGTGACCAAGCGCAGGCCGCGGTTGTTGAGCCGTCAGGCGGACAGCGGGGCGGCGGTGGGCAGATCAGGATCAGCGTTACCAGCTGCAGCAGGGTGGCGCGGTGCGCCAATGGTGCGATGCGTGCGGTGGTCGTCTCGTGAAGGGCACTCAGAGCGCCGTTATCGAGATTGCCGCCGGTGTGCAGCTGCCACTTGAAGTTGTCACCTCGACGATCGCGATCCTGGCCAACCGAGGTGGCGGAAAGTCAGCGTTAGCGCACTTGTTGGTCGAGCGCATGTATGAGGCCGGATTGCCGATCGCTGTCGTTGATGTCAAAGGTGACTGGTGGGGGATCCGGTCGAGCGCTGACGGGAAGGGTCCTGGGTTGCCCTTTGTGATCTTCGGCGGGGATCACGGGGATGTGCCGTTGGAGTCAACGGCAGGCGAGCTGCTGGCCGACCTGATCGTTGACGACCGGATTCCGGCGGTCCTTGACCTGTCCGACATGTCCAAGACTGCTCAACGGCAGTTTGCGACGGCGTTTGCAGAACGGCTGTACCGCCGCAACCGGGATCCGTTGATGGTAGTCATTGAGGAGGCTGACGTCCTGATCCCGCAACGGGTCTCGGCGGACAACGCTCGGCTGATCGGGGCGATGGAAGACCTGGCCAAACGTGGCCGAAGCCGCGGTATCGGCATGCTGACAGTCAGCCAGCGTCCCCAGGAGGCCGCCAAGGCGGTACTGGATTTAATGGAAACCGTTGTCCTGCTGAGGATGACGGGTCCCCGGTCGATCAAAGCTGTGCGTGAGTGGATCAGCGTCAACTCCGACCAAGACGACGAGGATGTACGCGACATCATCGGGTCGCTGCCGTCTTTGGCGGTCGGCGAAGGCTGGGTGTGGAGTCCCGGATTTCTCTGGCTGTGCAAGCGTGCACAGTTTCCCCTGTTCTCGACGTTCGACTCACACGCCACACCGGCGCCCGGGCGGATTCGCGTTGTCCCGAAGGCCCGCGCGGAGATCGACCTGGATCGACTCGGGGCAGAGATAGCCGCCACCCGTGAACGTGCCCGCGAGTCCGATCCGAGCGCGCTGCGAGCTGAAGCCAAAGGTTTGCGCAATACCCTTGAGGATGCTCAAGCCCAGATGGGGGCGGCGACCGCCGCAGAAGCCCAGCTGCGCCAGCAGCTCGTGGAGCGTGACGCTGACATCGCTGCTCTGCGTCGTCGGGTCGCCGAGCTTGAGGCCGGTGCCAATACGCCGGAGGCTGTTGAGGCGCTGAGTGCGGCAAGCGAGCTCATAAGCACCGCGCTGTCAGCCTTGATGCCCTGCCGGGGTGAAGGATTCACCGACGGTGAAGCCGGCGCGTCAGCGCGGGCATCTCGGGCGGGCCCGGAGGTGGGCCGTGTGCCGCCGATCGCGGCCGAGCGTGCGGGGGGGCGTAGGCGGCCGACGACGATCGACGCGGGCTCGCAGAAGTTTCGCAAGGGTGCGCATCGGATGATCGAAGCGCTCGCACGTATGGACCCACTTCGTCTGACTAAGGCGCAATGGAGCACGGTGGCCGGTATCCGGCACACCGGTGGCACCTGGTCGACCTACCTTGGTGAACTGCGCCGCGCCGGATTCCTCGATGAGACCAGCGCCGGATTCAGGCTGGCCGAGGCGGGATGGGACTACTTGGGTGTGAGGCCGGAACCCATGTCCGCGGCCGAGCTGCAGCAGCACTACCTGAGCATTCTTCGTGCGGGTGCGAGCAGGATGCTGCGGGCCTGCGTGGATGCCTATCCCGAAGGCCTTACCAAGCAGCGGCTGGCAGAACTCGCCGAGGTCGCCTCCAGCGGAGGAACGTTCTCGACCTACCTCGGTGAACTGCGCCGAAACGGCCTCGTTGAACAGCGCGGAAACCGCGTGATCGCAACAGAAATCTTGATGTATGGCGCCGAGGCGCAGAGATAGCCAATCAATTCAGCGAAGGGAACGTGGCATACATGGGTGCGGTGGATGACGGCAGCGCCCGGCGCGGGGCGAAGGGAGTCAGGGCCGCTGCAGATGTGGAAAGTGCTGTTGCTGTGCACCGGGGCGACGCCGGCGTGGATGCAGGCGAACAACTCGGACTGGAGCTGTGGGCCCGCGAATACGATCTTCCGCCGCGCTGGGACGGCCTGATCGCTGAGTGGGGCGATTGGGACGACACCGGCCGAATGTTCATCTGCCCTGCGCCCAAGAAGGCGTCTCGGTGCGCGCAATGCGGTAGCTTCCGGGCCGCCCTGATCTGTACAGGCAGGTTGTGGACGGATCCGAAGGCTGCGCCGCGTGCAATCGGTCGAGCGCGAATGCGCGGAGGTCGGCACCTGGTCGGCCTCATTTCTGCACTGCGCTGTCCTGACTGCGAGCACGACACCGTGACTGACCCCAACGGCCAGGAGTGGGACCTCGACGAAACCGACTACACCGCAGCGGGTTCCGTCGCGCCCTGAGCAGTTTCCGGGCCGCGTGGTGGGCAGAGAGGTTATGGCCGCAAACGCTGGCGATCAATCTAGTTGCGTAGATAGATTGAGGGGTGTTAATGTTGGGATGCAAGGTCGCGGACGGCCACAATCGAGGGGAGGGCCCGGGTGAAGCGCATCCGGCGCATAGTGCTTGTACTGGTCATTGCCGTAGGTGTGTCTGCGTCGTGGGACCGCTCGGCCATGACGGAGGCCTTCACCTCGGTGGTCGATGCGGTCCGGACGAGTGTCGAAGGTGTCGTTGCGGCACCGATCGCGCCGCTGCCGCCCTCTGCGGCTGGCGACAAGATCGCCGTCCTGTTGCGCGACGTGCACGTGCTTTCTCAGTTGCCGGATGTGCGCGGATACGAACGCGGATGCAAACGCCACGAGGCGTGCTCGTTCGGGCCGGCGTGGAATGATCCCCAGGATCATTCAGGCTGTGACACGAGGTCCAGAATCCTCAAAGCGCAACTCGCTGATGTCGTGATCAAGCCGAAAACGCAGAACTGCAAGGTTCTTTCGGGAACCTTGCACGACCCCTACACGGGATCAACCGTCTTTTTTGATGCCGTGGCCGATCCGTCTGGCGTTCAGATCGACCATGTGTTCGCGCTCGGGCGTTCCTGGGATGCCGGTGCATGGACGTGGGATCAGCAGACCCGTGTGAAGTTTGCCAACGACCCAGAGAATCTGATTGCCGTGCCTGGAGCGGTGAACCGCGAAAAATCCGATTCCGGGCTGGCGTGGCTGCCGCCGAACCGGGACTTCCAGTGCACGTACATCGCGCGGTACCTTGCGATCGCCGTCAAGTACGGACTAAGCATCAGTGCGCAGGACCGCGACGTCGCCGCCGGCCGGTGCCCGCCCGTGTCACAAGGGGCCTGATGAACCACGAGCTGCCCATGTGCGTGCGTAGATTGAGGGGATGTCAGGCGCGGATGGCAGGGGAGTGGGCTCATGTCGGAATCGAAGCGAAGTCGGATCGAGCGACGCAATTACTCGGTTCGACGCGCCGAGCGCACCGCGTCGACGGCGGTGCGGCGCGGTCAGCGTTGGTCGATCCCGGATGCCCGGATCGCTCTGGATCTGTCGCTGAGCGTGCCCGAGGCGGCCCTGCAGGTAGGTCGTACGGCTGCCGCGGTGGAGAACCTGCGTCGGAAATGGCGGCTCGGACAGCTTGCCTCCGGACTGGCCGACCAGGTTCCGCCTCCGCCCAGGGCGCCCGAACCAGGAAAGGACTCTGATCGATGAGCGTGTACCGCATCACCCGCGACGGACAGACCTGGCAGTTGGGGGCCGACGACGGTGGCGAGTCAGCCGACATCCTGGACTGGATCATCGAAGAACGATGCACGCCCGCACCTCCGCTGGTGGGACTGTCGCGCCAACAGGTCGTCTCACGGCTGGGCAGGGGCATCCCAGCTGACTTTCCTGAGCCCGATGTGACCGCAGGTGACACAGATCAGGGAGGGGTGCGCATCTGGTGGGACTCCACGGTGCAGGACTACCTCGCCGGCGTACGAAGCGTGCCGGAAATGGAGGGCGAGGAGCCCGCTGACACGCAACCGCAAGCCAAGCCCGGCGCCTGGGTCAAGGGTTCCCGGCAGTGGCAAGACGTGGAGTACTCCGGCGCGGATGACCGCGTGCTGATCGTGACCAGCTACGGCATAGTCAACCCCGCTGGCACCGTGGTCAAGCCAGCACTCGGAGAGCCGGGCAATCTGCTGAAACTAGCAGTCAAGTACCCCTGGGCACGAAGCGACGGCGAACCTGATCCGCAGATATGGATCACAGGGCAAGCGTTGAGGGACTTGGAGTTCCCCGTGCCGGGGCCGGATTCTGGCGCCAAGATCGAAGATGTTGTTGGAGATTTCTTCGGGTGTGAGGTCACCTACCAGAAGTCGGGATACTTCACCTGCCTGTTCCCGACGCCGGACCCCACGCAATGGGAGGACCGCAAAGTCGATGTCGTGATCATGCCGTACACGCATTCCGATCCGGCACGGTCACGCCCCGACGATCGCGGCGTTCTGGGGATCATGGGCACCTCGACAATCCTGCCTGCCGACGAGACCGATGCCGCGCACCTGCTGGCCGACCGGATCGCGTGGCTCTACAGTCTCGACGGGACCCTGCCCGGGCCGCGGTGGTCGCGGGTCGGAGCACGAATCGCCAGAGCCCGGATGAGCAAAGCGCGGCCCACGGTCCCTGCCGGCATGGATCCCAAGCCCAAGCTCGTGCCCTGCCCGCTGCCCTCGCGCATCGCCAAGAGCGGCAAGCTGCCCAACGCGTGGTGGACCGCCGACAGCTGGGATCGCAAGCACCGCGCTATGGGTGAGGGTATCGACATTCAGGTCGACCAACAGGCCGCCTACCTGCCCTCGGCTGAAGGGCTGTATCTGGGCTGGGGCACACCGGAGTTCATCGACCCCAATCCGGAATGGTTCCACGAGGCGCGGCCGCCGTTCATGGTCGCCCAGATCACGGTCCCGGCCGGCAAGGATTGTGATGGGCTCTCGCCGCAGCTTCCCGTGCCACACCCCGGCATGGCCTGGCGTAAAGAGTCGACATTCTCCGCCACCACGGTCGATATTCAGCAGCTGCTGGCCCCGGTGGAAAATGGTGGCGCGGGCCTGGCCGTCGAGGAGATCGAGTTCCACGTGGCCTACGTATGGCCCGTACAGCACCAGTGGCTCAAACAGTTCTCCGCGCTCCTGCGCACCAAACTGGCCGAAGCCAGAGCCACCGACCGGCTGGACTACCAGCAGATGTGCCAAGCGCTGTACAAGAGCGTGTTCGGCCGCTGCTCGTCGGTCGGCGAGAACGCCTGGGCATACCCATACACGCAGCTGCAGCAACCAGCCTGGTCGGCGGCCATCGAGGGCATGACTCGGTGGCGGGCCATGCGCTACGCGTGCCGCATCGCCCGTGACCACAACCTGTACCCCACCGAAGCGATGGTCGATGCGTGGTTCTACCGGGTGCCCGAGGGGTTTGATCCCCACAAGCTGGAGGATCCGCTCGACGAGAAGACGGGCCTGCGCCGAAACGGCAGCTACCGGCTCAAGGACCTGACCGATCCCGAGGGCGGCGACGACGGTCCACCTGATGGCGACGACTCATGAGCATGGAGTTCTGGGATCTGCCCGGAACGGGCAGCGCCCAGCAGCAGGACGAAACATCACCTCTGCGTGAAGCTTTGGATGCGCTTACCCAACGTCGCCTCACCGAGCTCGGCGCGGGCTGGCGTGCAGCGCCGCAGCGCACCCAGCTTGCCGAAGCGGGCCGGCGGGCCCGTCGTGAACTCGCCAGACGTATCGGACGCCACACCGGAAAGAAAGCGGTGTCAGAACAGACGATCGCCCGGCGGGCTCGCCAAGCCACCTTGCCGCCAGGAGTGGAGAAGTTCTGGCTGGACAGATGGGCCGCGATCGACCGAGCCGGCGGTATCGCCAAGCTCGCTCAGCAGATCGGCGCCGGCATCAGCCAGGTCCGGCGATGGCGCGACTCCCCGGATCCCGACGCCAAAATGCCGATCAGGCGCGGCCGCGCTGTCCGCATCCCAGTATCGATGACGGTGATCAGGATCAAAGTCACCGGATCGGTGGTGATCAACGCCAAAGAATACCCCCGCGATATCCCGACCGACCCCAACATCGACTACGACACCATCGAGGTCGACCCGGGCGGCGATCTCCTGCAAGCCTTCTACGACGGCGACGACGAACAGCTCAAAGACGAACTGGGCGAACAGATCGCGATGCAAATCATCACAGCGACATGGGACAACCTACCGAGTACATACCAGATCGGATACCTCGTCGACGAAGTCGTACTTTTCGAACCCGAGGATTGAAGCCCGAACGAATAATGACCGCGGCGAACCTTAAGGAAAGGAGAAAGCGAAGTGGACAGTCTTGATCAGGCGGGAATGATTCTCTACGCGCTCAAAGAGATTCTGCGTGAGCGGCAGAAAGAACATGGTCGGCCGTGGCCAACCGACAGCGAATGGCAGACCATCAACGACGCGATAACAGCCACAGGGTTCGAGATCGACGCGCCATTTTCACGCGCAGGGATGCAGGAGTGGCAATCGAGTCTCGAAGCCGGACTACGCGCCCCAGCAGGCTGACCCGTACGCGCGCCTGGTAGCGCGAAGATCCAACGCGGCCGGTATTTAGCCGGCTATGACGCGCCAACGCCGCCGCACCACCACCCCACCCGATGCCCGGGTGGGGTGGTGGTGCGGCGATTGGATCGGGGCCACGACGTCTCTCTTTTTGTCGGTGGTCGTCAGTAGTGTCAGGGGTGTCGAGCAAGCCGTTGGGGCGGGCTCA